>DATKCH010000020.1:0-43927 GCA_035513295.1 Longimicrobiales bacterium | reverse complement strand
AGCACGTCGATCTCCTCGACCGCGTTGGTCTGAAGCGTGATCTCGCTCTGGGCGCCGGAGTTGAAGTTCCGGACGAGCACGCCGTCGATGAACACCGCCGCCTCGCCCGGACGGCCGCCGCGGATCACCTGACCCAGGCGGTCACCCGTGTCGACCACGCCGGGCTGCAACGCCACGACCGCGCGCACGTTGTCGAGCGGCACCGCGTCCAGCACCTCCGACGTGACGATGGCTTTCGAGAGCGTCTGGTCGCGGGGGACGAGCGGGTTGGTCTCGCCCTGGACCGTGATGCCCTCGATCTGGACCGCCTGCTGCGACAGCTCGAAGTCCACGATGGCCGACTGGCCGGCCAAAACGCGCTGCGCCGTCACCGTCACGGTCCCGTAGCCGATGAACTGCGCCCGGATGTCGTGCACGCCCGCCGGTACGTTGTTGACGAAGTAGTAGCCTTCCGAGTTGGCGATGTTGCCCAGCGTGGTGCCGATCACGGTGATCTGGGCACCCGCCAACGGTGCGCCGGTCGCGTCCCGGACGTGACCCTCGATCTTCCCCTGCGTCGCCTGGGCGAACAGGGAGGTCGAGAGCGCCGTGAACGCGACTCCGACGAGGAAAGCCGATAGACCGGCGCGCCTCACGGAAACGTGCATAGAATGCCTCCTGCGGGGTGGATGCAGGCGCGCGCCCACGCGTTGGCGCGTGCAAGCCTGTTGAATCGAACGGCCAGCGTCATGGACCGTGATCGTCGGCTGTGGATGTGCCGCGGCCGGGTCGGCCGCATGTGGATCCGACAGCCTACGGTTGTGCCGGTTTCGTGTCAAGAGATTGTGACCGTGCAACTTAACTGCTACTTCCCCGGGTGCTGACACCCGACTCGGCGGGTCGTGTTCACGCGCGTTCGGGGCCGCCTCCGAACACCCATGGAACGGCTGAACGAACCGACTCGTGACGGCCGGCGGTCAGGGACTTGTCAGAGAGTTTTCCGCCGGGTCGGGCGCGTTCAGGCTCGCCGCGACGCGCAGCAGGGCCCTTGCCTTCGCGAGCGTCTCCTGGAACTCGCGCTCCGGATCCGAGTCGATGACGATGCCCGCGCCCGCCTGGACCGCGGCGCGACCGCCGGCGACCGTCATGGTGCGGATCGCGATGGCGGTGTCCATGACCCGGCCGCCGTGGCCGATGTAACCGACGGCGCCGGCGTAGGGTCCGCGCCGGGTGGGCTCGAGCTCGTCGATGATCTCCATGGCGCGCACCTTGGGAGCCCCCGAGACGGTGCCCGCGGGGAAGCACGCGCGCAGGACGTCCACCGCCTCCAGCCCCGGACGCAGCGTTCCCTGGACCTGGCTTACGAGGTGGAGCACGTGGCTGTAGCGCTCGACGTCCCGCAGGCGGGTCAGCTCCACCGATCCGTGCCGTGCGACGCGGCCCACGTCGTTCCGGCCGAGGTCCACCAGCATCAGGTGCTCGGCCAGTTCCTTGGGATCGGTCAGCAGGTCATCGGCGAGCGCCGCGTCCTCGGCGGCCGAGGCGCCCCGCGGCCGCGTGCCCGCGATGGGCCGGACCGTGACCACGCCGCCATCCAGGCGTACCATCACCTCCGGGGACGAGCCGACCAGCGTGAGCCCGTCCAGGTCCAGATAGTACAGGTAGGGGGAGGGGTTCGTCGTGCGGAGCAGACGATACAGGTCCAGCGGTTCCCCCTCTAGCGGCACCGTCAGCCGTTGCGAGAGCACCACCTGATACGCATCTCCCTTCGCGATGTACGCGCGGATCCGCTGCACGGCTTCGTGGAACCGCTCGCGCGTGAAGGTCGATTCGAACGCGACGTCGCCGCCCGGGGCCGGGACGCGCAGGGGGGCGAGCGCCGGGCCGGTGTCGAGGCGCGCTACGGTGCGTTCGATCGCGCGCACCGCGTCGTCGTAACGGCGGCGGAGCTCGAGCGCGTCGACGTCGCTCGGAGCGTCCACGAGGCGAATCGCGCGCGCGCGCCCGAAGAGGTTGTCGATGGCCACGACGACGTCGGTCACTATGAACAGTCCGTCGGGGAGCGCCGCGTCATCGGCCGGCGGGTCGGGGAGTCGCTCCACGTAGCGCACCGCGTCGTAAGCTAGGAAGCCGACCAGTCCGCCGAGGAAGCGCGGCAGTCCCTCGACCTCCACCGGGGATCGTCGGCCGACCCGGGAGCGCAGGGCCTCGAACGGGTCCGTGTGACGCGTCGCCTCGCCCCATCCGGCCGGCGTCCATTCCCGGACCAGGCCGCCCGGGTCCACGCGCCAGGCCGCGCGCGGGTCCGTGCCCAGGTAGGTGTAGCGCGCCCAGGTCTCTCCTCCGACCACGGACTCGAGGAGGAATCCGAACGGCGGCCGCGCCAGGCGCCGGTAGGCGCCCACCGCGGTATCGCGGTCGAAAAGGAATTCGCGCCAGACGGGAACCAGGTTTCCGCGCGCGCGTAGGGCGAGAAAGTCGTCGAAGCTCGGGCCGATCACGGGAGGCGAATGTCCCGACCTCAGCATGAGGTGTCAATCATCGGCGTCGATACCGGAGGCACGTTCACCGACCTCGTCGGGTGGGTGGACGGCGTCTGGCGTCGGTTGAAGATCCCCTCGACCCCCGACGACCCGGCGCGCGCCGTGATCGCCGGCGTGCGGACCCTGCTGGCGGGCGACGCCGAATCGTCGACGCTCGCGACCGGGCAGCGCGTGGTCCACGGCACGACGGTGGCCACCAACGCGCTTCTGGAGCGGACCGGTGCGCGCCTGGCCCTGGTCACCAATCGGGGCTTCGAGGACCTCCTCGTGATCGGCCGCCAGGACCGGCCAGGACTGTACGCGCTCGAGAACCGGCGGCCGGAGCCTCTGGTCCGGCGCGCCGACAGGGTGGGCGTGCGCGGCCGCATCGGGCCCACCGGCGAGATCGAGGAGCCGCTGTCGGAGCGGGAGCTCGCCGCGCTCCCCGAGCGGCTGCGAGGCTTCGAGTCGGTGGTCGTGTGCCTTCTGCACGGATACGCGAACCGGTCGCAGGAACGCCGCATCGGCGAAGCGCTGCAACCGCTCGGGTGCGCGGTGACCCTGGCGGCCGAGCTCGTACCGGAGTTCCGCGAGTACGAACGACTCTCGACCGCGGTCGTCAACGGCTACGTCCTGCCCCTCGTGTCCCGCTATCTCGCGTCTCTCGCCGCGGGCATCGGATCCGGGTCGGTGACCGTGATGGGCTCGGGCGGAGGGTGGCTGAGCGTGGAGCGGGCTTCGGCCGAGCCGGTCCGGACCGTCCTTTCGGGGCCGGCGGGAGGCGTCCTGGGCGCGCGGGCCGTCGCCGCGGAGGCCGGGACGGAGCGGATCCTGACGCTGGACATGGGAGGCACGTCCACCGACGTGTCTCTCTGCCCGGGCGAGCCGTTGCGGACGCGCGCGCTCCGCCTCGGCGGGCAGCCGCTGGCCATCGACGTCCTGGACGTGCACACGGTCGGCTCCGGCGGCGGCTCGATCGCGTGGGTCGATCCCGCGGGCGCGTTGCGCGTCGGCCCGCGCAGCGCGGGGGCGCGGCCCGGGCCGGCGTGCTACGGCCTCGGCGGAAGGGCGGCCACGGTCACGGACGCGCACGTCGTCCTGGGGCGCCTACCCGCGGACGCGTTCTCGGTGGAGGGCCGGGGGCTGGACGCCGGCGCGGCGCGCGCGGCGCTCGAGCGACTGGGGCGGGAACTCGGCGTCGACGCGGGCGGCGCGGCGCGCGGCGTCATCGAAGCGGTCGACGCGGCCATGGAAGCCGCGCTGCGGTTGGTCAGCGTGGAGCGCGGCCACGACCCCGCGGAGTTCACCCTGGTCGCCTTCGGAGGGGCCGCCGGGCTGCACGCCGCCTCCCTCGCCTCCCGGCTGGGCGCGTCCAGCGCGCTGCTGCCGACCGACCCGGGACTCCTGTCCGCCTACGGAATGGTCGTGGCGCCCGCCCGCAAGGACGCGTCGCGTTCGGTGCTGTGGCGCCATGGCCCCGGCGTGGACGAGAGGATGAACGCGCTGCTGGGCGAGCTCGAGGCCGAGACGCGCGCGGCGCTCGAACGCGACGGTCTGCCCGCGGACGACATCGTGACACGACGCTGGGTCGACGCTCGTTACGTGGGCCAGAGCCACGAGTTGCGGGTGGCGGCGGACGGCTGGGTCGAGCGCTTCCACGCCGCGCATGACGCGGCCTTCGGCTATCGGCGCGGGGACAACCCCGTGCAGGCGGTGACACTGCGCGTCGAGGCCATCGCGCGGACGGGGGAACACGCGACCGCGCCGCGCCCCGCGGGCGGGAGCCGGGGACGGACGGCCGCCGCCCGGGACGACGCGGACGCGAGGCGCGACTCCGGGGCGGGCAGGCGAGAGGCGGCCGTCCACTGGGGCGACGCGGTGGTCGCGGCCCGGGTGCTGGCCCGAAGCGGCCTCGCGCCCGGGGACAGCGTGAACGGGCCGGCGATCCTGACGGAATACACCTCGACGTCGTGGGTCCCGCCGGGATGGCGCGCCCTGGTGCTCCCGACGTCCGCGCTCGACCTTCGTGAGCGACCGCGTCGGAAAGGCGCGAACTCCGCAAGGGCCGGCGGGTAGGGAGGGCCGCCCCGGGACGGATCCGCGGAAAACTCACGTTCATCTACGTAGTGGCGATGGCATCAGAGCGATCCAGTTCGCGAAGAGGGCGGGCGGCCAGCGCCCGGCCGGACGCCCGGGCGCGCCCCGCCGCTCCCGCCACCCCGGCCTATCACCCGCCGTATCGCTGGGCCGTGCTGTCGGGCGTGGCCGTATTCGTCCTGTACGTCCTGACCCTCGCGCCGACCACGGCGTTCTGGGACACGAGCGAGTACATCGCGACGGCCCACATGCTGGGCGTCCCACACCCGCCCGGGAACCCGATGTTCGTCGTGTTCGCGCGCGCGTGGGACCTCATCTTGACCCCGTTCATCGGATCCACCGCGATCCGGCTGAACCTCTTCAGCGCGCTCATGTCGGGCCTCGCGCACGGATTCTGGTTCCTGGTCGTCCACCGCATCCTGGCCGACTTCTCCGAGAGCCGCGTGTTCCGGCTGGTCGGCGCGGGTACGGCGGTCCTCCTGAGCGCGACCGCGTTCACCGTATGGAACCAGAGCAACGTGAACGAGAAGGTCTACACAGTGTCGCTGCTCACCATCGCGCTGCTCTCCTGGCTGGCGTTCCGCTGGCGCGACAACCTGGGGAGCCCGAAGGACCACAACCTGATCCTGCTCGGCGCCTACATCCTCGCGCTCTCGGTGGGCAATCACCTCATGGCCTTCCTGGCCGCGCCCGCGCTCTTCGTCTTCATCGTGCTCGTGGACCGGTCGGTGCTGACCAACTGGCGCCTGTACGCGGGCATGGCGCTGGTGGGCGTGCTCGGCCTGTCGATCCACCTGTATCTGCCGCTTCGGGCGGCGCTGGATCCGGTGATCAACGAGGTCGACCCGTCCACCCTGGAGGCGCTCAAGCAGGCAATCCTCCGCGAACAGTACGACAAGCCCGGCGTCCTTTCGCTGCCCTGGAATCCGAACCTTCCGCGGTCCCCGGAGCTCTTCGCCGCGCAGGTCGGCAACTATCTCCAGTACTTCGACTGGCAGTGGGCGCGCTCGCTGGCCGGCAACGACTCCACGTTCGGGGGCCTGCGCCCGCTCTTCACCCTGCTGTTCACGGCGCTCGGCGCCGTCGGCGCGTACTGGCACTACCGGAACGACCGGATCAGCTTCGCCTACATCGGCATCCTGTTCGCCACGCTGTCGTTCGGGCTCGTCTTCTACCTGAACTTCAAGTACGGCTATTCGTGGGCGCGCGAGCGCTTCCCCAGTCAGGTGATGCACGAAGTGCGCGAGCGAGACTACTTCTTCATCGTGAGCTTCTCCCTGTGGGGGCTGTGGGCGGGTGTGGGGCTCGCGGCCCTGTGGCAGCGGCTCGCCGGACGTCTCGGCGGCGCGGCCCGCGGACTCAGGATGGCCTCTCCGCTGCTCATCATCGGCTTCATCCCGCTGTTCGTGAACTGGAGCTGGGCGACCCGGGCTGGTGACTTCGCCGCGAGGGACTGGGCCTACAACCTGCTCAACAGCGTGGATCCGTACGGCGTGCTCATCACCAACGGGGACAACGACACGTTCCCGCTCTGGTACCTGCAGGAGGTCGAAGGCATTCGCCGCGACGTCCAGGTGATCGTGATGAGCTATCTCAACACCGCCTGGTACGTCCGCCAGATCCGCGATCTCACCGACCCGTGCGGCCCCGGAGAGGACCCGGACGCCGATCCGACCCGGATCGTATGCCAGCGCCCCTACGACGCGGACGGGGGTCCCGGCATCTACGGCACTCCGGCGCTCTCCTCGGACCCGCCCGCGCAGGTGGCCGACGCGGATCCGGGACCGGGCAGGCGCCCGCCGACCCGCTCGATCATCCAACTCGATTCCGCGCAGATCGACGCCGTGGCCGGGTCCGCCTTCCCCGTGCGCGAAAACCAGGAGTTCACCGCGGGTGGCATCATGACGATCATCCCCGCGGGCACCTTCTTCCTGCCCTCCGACGTGTTTCTGGCGCACATCATCGGGACCGCGATCGACGACCGCCCGATCTTCTTCGCGAGCACCACGCAGGCGTACCAGAAGCTCGGCCTGACCCCGTTCCTGGTCCGGCAGGGGGTGGCGTACCGCCTGAACGACGGGCCGCCGGAGCAGGGCGCCGGGATCGTCGAGGTGCGTGACCCGTCGGCCGCGCTGGTGGCCGGCCGTTTCGTCGATCTAGCGAGGACGGACTCCCTGCTCTGGACCGACTTCGTCCACCGCGAGGGGTTCCCGGACAACAAGGAGTTCTGGGTCGACGAGTCCACCCAGGGGATCCCCTTCTACTACGGGTCGGCGCACGTCGCGGCCGCGCAGGCGCACCTCGCGCTGCAGGACACCACCTCCGCCCGCCGGCACATGCTGAGGGCGGAGCAATGGTACCGGCTGGCGAACCAGTGACCGGCCGGGGCCCGCCGCCGGGACGACGGCTGGCTCCCACCTGGCGACCCAGCGGCCTCTGGCCGCTGCTGGTGCTGTGTTCGGCCTCCCTGTGGGCCACGATGGGGCTCTGGGCGAAGGCGGCGTACGGCCTCGGAGTCGGCCCGCTGGAAGCCGCCAGCGCCCGCGGGACGGTCGCGTTCCTCGTCCTCAGCGTCTGGGCGCTCGCCCGACCGCGGCGCTTCGCGGTGACGCGCGCCGACATACCGCTTCTCGCCGGGTTCGGCGTGGTCGGGATCGGCGTGTTCTACGCGGCCTACCTGTCCGCCCTCGACCGCCTCAGCGTCTCGGTCGCCGCCGCCCTCCTCTACACGGCCCCGGCGTTCGCCGTGGCTCTCGGCGCGGTCCTGCTGGGCGAGAGGGTGACGTTCCACAAGTTGACGGCGCTCGGGGGCGTCCTCGCCGGCGTCCTGCTCGTGACCGGGGCGTTCGGTGGCGGGGCGGGCGGGGTCCCGGCTCGGGGCGTCCTGCTCGGCCTGCTGGCGGGGCTGTCGTACGCCGCGTACACGCTTTTCGGGCGGGCCTCGCGCGGGCGCATGGACGCGGTGCGCGCGCTCTACTGGCCCACCGGCATAGGCGCGGCGTCCCTGGCGCTGCTGGCCCCGCCGTGGCGGGTGCTGTTGGACCACCCGGCGGCGCTCCCCGCGATCCTCGGCATGGCGATCGTGGCAACGCTCCTGCCGAACCTCCTGTTCCTGATCGCACTCGGGCGTCTGGAGGCCGGCGTCGCGTCCATCTTCGCCACGCTGGAGCCGGTGATGGCTACCCTCTACGGCGTGGTGGCGCTCAGGGAAGCGCTCGGCGCCGGCCAGGTTGTCGGCGTCGCGGTGATCGCCGCATCCGCCGCGTGGCTCGCGGTCAGCCGGTCAGCGCCTCGACCTGCAGCGGCCGCGCCGACGTCATCGGCGGCTCGGCGCTGACCACGCTCGCCCCGGTGCGCTCGTCGTAGGCCACGCGCAGGACGTGGTCCACGCCCTCGCGCACGTCCTCCACGTGGGTGATCAGGAGGACCTGGTCGAAGCGCGAGCGCAGCTTCTGTAGCAGATCGAGCACGCCGGAGCGGCGTTGCGAGTCCAGCGAGCCGAAGACCTCATCGAGGATCAGGACGGAGAGCGGCTGCCCCGCGCGCTCCGCGATCATCTGACTGACCGCCAGGCGCAGGACCAGGTTGGCCACGTCCTCCTCGCCGCCGCTGATCACCGGCTTCGGCCTGCCGTCGTCCAGGACCAGCACGTCGTACGCCTCATCCACCTCGACCGCCGCGTACCGCCCGTCCGTCACGAGGGACAGGAAGTCCCCCGCGAGGGCGCCCAGCTCGGGGCGCACGCGCGCATTGAGCTCGGCTCGCAGATCGGTGAACACCCGGTCCAGCTCCTCGTGCAGGCGACGCTCCCGCTCCAGCGCCTCCAGGCGCGTGCGGCGGACCGCGTCCTCGGCCAGGGCCGTCTCGGCGGCGTCGAGCCGCTCCCTGCCCGCGCTAGCTTGCGCCCGGGCTTCTCCGAGCGCCACCTCGGCGGCGCGCGAGTCGGCTTCGGCGCGTTCGTGGTCGCGCAGGGCATCCTGAAAGGCCTCTTCCTCGAAGCTCAGGCCGACCCTCTCCGCCTCCGCCGCGGCGCGGGCGTCGTCGTGGCTCGCGACCGCGGCGTCGGAGGCCGCGGCCTCCGACGCCCAGCGGTCCCGGGCCGACAGCGCCTGTTCAAGCGCGCTCGCGCGCCGCGCGTCCTCGCGCAGGTCCGCCAGGGCGGCCTCCGAGCGGGCAAGGTCCAGGGGATCGAATTCCTCCGGCAGGGTCCCGATCTCCTCGTCGGCGCGCCCCAGTCGCTCCCGGAGCGCGGCCACCTCGGCGCGCTCCCTGTCCAGGTCGCGGACGCCGCCGACGCAGCGCTCGTGGCGCGCCCGCAGACGCTCCATCCGGGCCATCGTGTCCGCCTTCTCGGCCGCCGCGGCGCGCAATTTCTCGGGCTCCTCGCCGAGCTGCTCGGCGCGCAGCCGATAGTGCTTGCCGTCCTGGCGCAGGCGAAACTGCTCGTCCTCCAGCGCCGCCAGAGCGGCCGCGAACCCTTCGCCGAGCGGCCGCCCGCACGTCGGGCACGGGCTCTCCCGGCCTACCTCGCGCAGGCTTTCGATCCGCCGCGAAAGGTCCTTGTACTCGCGATGGTACACGCTCAGGGAGGCGTCGACCTCCTGGCGCCGCTGCCCCCATTCCTCGCGCTCCGCGGCCTCCGCGTCGGCCGCCGCCGACAGGGCCGCGCGCGCGCCTTCCATTTCCTCCTCGCACGCGGCCAGCAGGGCGGGCGCCTGCTCCAGAGCGCTCAGACGCTCCAGGCGGGCATCCAGGTCGCGCTTGATGTCCGACCGGCCCTCCAGGAGCGCGCGGCGTCGCTCGTGCAGGCGCGCGAGCTCCTGCTGCCGGCGCGCCGCCGCCTCGGCGGCCGCCATCCCCTCCAGCCGGGGTAGCAGAGCCCGCAGTTCCGACTCCGCCGCCTCGGCGCGTGCGAGCTCTTCGCGCGCGCGCTCGGCCGAGCGCGCCGCGGCCGCGCGCTCGACCGTCAGCCCCCGGATCAACCCGGCCAGCCTCGAGTCCTCATCCCGGGCGCGCTCGAGCGCGGCGCGGCGCGGCGCGAAGCGTGCGAGGTCCGCGGCGGCGGCGCGCTCGGCCTCTTCGGCGGCGCGAACCGCGGCGGCGGCCTGTTCGAGGCGCTCGCGCGCGGACGCAGTCTCCTGTTCGAGGCGGCTGCGCGGCGGGAGGGCGGCGGCGAGCCCCGTGGCCTCGTGGCGAAGCTCGGAGCGGCGCCTGCGCGCGAGGTCCTGGGCCAGCCGCAGCCGCTCGTACCCGAGCACCTGATTGAGGAATCGGGCCCGCTCGGCGGGCCCGAAACGCGCGAGGAAATGGAGGTCGCGCTGCCCCGTGTAGTACGTGTTGAAGAACTCCTCGCGGGTCATCCCGAGCCGCCGCGAGAGGTACTCGGTGGCGCCGCCCACCCCGCTCGCCGCGGGTTCCTCCGAGCCGTCCACGAACACGTCCGCCGAGGAGAGCGACCGGCGCACCCGGTATCGGTGCGGCCCCAGCCGGATCGTCAGTTCCGCGCGCACGCGCGCTCCCGCGGGCGCCGTCGCGTGCCGGATGCCGTCGTTGGTGCCCCGGCTTGCGGGCGCGCCGTAGATGGCCCACCCGATGGCTTCGATGAGGGACGTCTTGCCGGCGCCGTTGGGACCTATGATCGCGGTGATGCCGTCGTGGAAGGAGACGTCCGTGAACGCGTGCTGGCGAAAGTTCTCCAGCGCGATGCGTTCGAGCTTCACGCGACTTCCTCCTGCAGGGCCCGAGTCAGATAGGCCTCGGCCAGCCGCGCGAGGCGGCCTCGGTCCACGTCCGCGGCGGAGGGCTGCCAATCCCGCAGGAATTGCCCCACCTCGTCCTCCAGCGAGAGGCGCCGCTCCGGCGCGCTCATGACGGCGCGCGCGCCCTCGGTGACCTCGGGCCGCCTGACGTCGAGGTGGAAGTGCAGCGCCCGCGACCGCAGGGACCGGAGCCGGTCGTGGTCGAGGGCGCGCTGAAGCTGGCGCGGAACGTCACGCAGGACGAGGCGCACGACCTTGCCCTCGATCCCGCCCGGAACCTCGGCGACGCGATCTCGGATCAGCGCGTCGAGTTCGTCCGCGGCCAGGTGTTCGCCCGAACGGGCGAGGGCGCTGACCGACGGGAGATCGACGATGTCCCTCGTGGGCACCGGGTGGAACGCGGCCCCGCGGGCGGACAGGTCGTAGGTCAGGAAGCCCTTGGGTTCGTCCGCCTCGATCCAGACGTTCGTGCTGGTGAACTCCGTGGACCCCGCGTACCACGCGTTCGGGGCGAGCTCCGTGGCGACGTGGTAGTGGCCCAGCGCGATGTAGCTCCAGCGCTGCGGGCGCAACTCCTCCAACCCGAGCTCGATGCCGCCGTAGCCGACGCCCCGCCGGATCTTCTGGGCGTTCGGACCGCCGACCACGGTCGCGTGCATCAGGAGCACGTTGTGCCTCGCCGCCGGATCGGGGTCGAGGATGAGCGGCTCGCCACGTGCCAGCGCCGCGTAGGGGACGCACAGGACCGATACGTCCTCGCCCGCGGCGCGCACGCGGACCGCCTCGGGAGCGCGGGCGTCCACGACGTGGACGCCCTGGATCTCGGCGAACAGCCGAAGGATGCTGCCGGTCTCCGAGGAGCGCGGCGCGTCATGGTTGCCGGCGATGACCACCACCGGAGCATCGGGAAGCCCGGCGCGCAGGCGCAGGAACTGCCGGAAGGCGTCCGTGATCGCGGCGTTCGGTGGCCGCACCGCGTGGAAGACGTCGCCGGCGATCAGCACGAGGTCCGCGCGCTCGCGAACCGCGCCCTGCAGCGCGGCCTCGAACGCCCGCGATACGTCCAGCTCGCGCTGGTTGCGGCCGTCCTCGCCGAGGCGGTGGTAGGACCGGTAGCCGAGGTGGGGATCTGCGATGTGCGCGATCTTCACGGGACGGCGCGCTTCACGAGTAGCCGCCGGCCGGCACGCCGATGACCTGCCCGGTGACCCCCGACGCGCCGTCGCCGGCCAGGAACGCCACCACATCGGCGACCTGGCTCCTGGTCACCCAGGAAACGGAATCCGGATCCGAAACGGAGCGCCGGTTCTCCTCCGTGTCGACCATGCCCGGAGCGACCGCGTTCGAGCGCACGCCGTGCTCCTTCTCCTCCAGCGCGACGGTGCGCGTGAACGCCACGACCGCGGCCTTCGCGGCGCCGTAGGCGCCCAGTCCGCTGACCGCCCGATCGGCCGCCTTGGACGCGAAGTTCACGATGGCGCCCCGGGTCTCGCGCAACGCCGGAAGGGAGGCGCGGGTCATGACGTAGACCGTCGTCGCGTTGCGCTCTATCTCGCGGCTCCACCCGTCCAGGTCGGTCTCGGCGACCGACGCGGTGGTTCCGAGCCCACCGGCGGCGTTGACCAGGGCGTCCAGCCGGCCGAACCGCTCCAACGCCGTCTCCACGACCCGGCGCGCGCCTTCCGGCCTGGAGAGGTCGCAGCTAACGGCTTCCACCGTACCGTGGGCACCCAGCTCCGCGGCGAGATCCTCCACGACCGACGAGAGGTCGGCGACCACCACCCGGGCTCCGCGCGCCAGCAGCGACTCGGCCACCGCGTAGCCGACCTGCCCCCGGCCGCCGACTCCCGTTACGATCGCCACCCTGTCCTGCAGGTCCACGCGCAGCTCCAGTCGTTTCCGGTTGTCGAACACGCCCGCGAACGCCACCAGGACCGCCGCCCCCAGCAGCGCGGAGCCCAGGGGCGCGCGCGGGATGAGCCATGTGGCCGCGAGGAGACCCCCGATCGCCGCTCCCGACAGCGCGGCCGTCGCCGGGGGCAGGCTCGCCCCGCGCCGAGGGCCCGTTCCATTGCCCCACCGCGCACGCAGCGCGGCGGCATCGGCCACGGTCAGCGCGGTGATGAGCGCCGCCAGCGCGTACGCGGGCTCCGCGACGAGCAGGACGACCGCGCCGATGCGGCCCCAGAAGGCCGCCCTCACGGCCGGGAAGAACACCCAGGCTTCGGCGAACAGCGCCGCCGCCGCGAACGCTACGACGAGGGCGGTCCACCGCGTTCGCAGGGCGGACGGCGGCGCGGCGCGTGGCGCGTGTACCCAGATCGCGGCGCCCGCCCCGGCCGCGGCCACGCCGAGCAGGAACGCCGCGGCGCGGAGCAGGCCGGCGCCCGACGACAGCGTCAGAGACGCGCCGATGAGAGACACGGCACCGTAGGATCCGCCCGCCACGGCCGCGCTGAGCGAGGCCGGCCAGGCGCGCGGGCGCGTCACCGGGTGTACCGCCCGTACCCGCTGCGGTAGTAGATGAGCGGGGAGCCTTCCCGCGCGTTCCCGCCGATGGCCTCGCCCACCACCATCGAATGGTCGCCGCCCGGATAGCAGGCCCATATCCTGCACTCCACCCAGGCGAGCGCAGCATCCAGTATGGGCGCGCCCGTCGCCGCGCGGTGGAAAGGCACGCCGCCGAACTTCTCGGGCGTGTTCCACGTCGCGAAGCGCCTCGACAGCCGCTCCTGGTCTTCCGACAGGATGTTCACGGCGAAGGCCCCCGCGGCGACGATGCGGTCGTGGGAATCGGCGGCGTGGTCCACGCACACCAGCACCAGCGCGGGGTCGAGCGAGACCGAGGCGACCGCGTTGGCGGTCAGGCCACAGGCCTCGCCGGTCGCCGGGTCCGTCGCCGTGACGATCGTGACGCCGGTCACGAAGTGGCCGAGGATGCGACGGAATTCCGCGGACTCGAGATCGACGGCCGCCGACCCCCCCGGGTTCGGCCCCGCTCCCGCTCCCGCGGGTCTGGCCTCGGGGGGCGAGGGCGCGGAGCGCGAGGGCGGATCGCCGGTCCCCGGCGCCATGGGTGTGTCGTCGAACGGCCTGGGTATCACGTTGCGTCGGGGTGCGGGCCGTGTCTACTCTTGGCGCTCGGTGAAATGGGGCCCGTCCACCTCCTCCTACATGCGGCCGAGAACAGCACCAGAGCCCGTAAACCCGCGCCCCGGAAGAGGGCCGCTGAGCGCCCTGGGCGCGCTCATCATAATCCTCGCCTCCGGCTGCGACAACGTGAGCTGGGGGGGCGTCGATTTCGATGTGGTGCCTCCGCCCGAGCGCGCGCCGCAGCCGGCCGAGGTGGACGCGGACCGGGCCGCGGCGCCGGAAATCGCGCTACCAGTCGATCCGGTGCTGTTCGTCGTGCGGAACGACGCGGGCGGCGCGCGCATGCGCCCCCTCGCCGCGGTCGGCGCCGAGGGCTTCACGGCGATCGCCTCCGAGGAGGCCCCGGATGGCTACTGGCGCCGATTCATCACCGAATTCATGCGCCAGGGAAGCGAATTCTCGCTGTACCGGGAGGGCCACAGGACCGGAACGTTCGTGCTCTCGGGCGCCGAGGTCGCGGCCTCGCCCGGATGCCCGGCAACGGCGGTCGCGACCGGTTCGGTGGAGATCGCGGCGGGTGTCCCCGCCGAGGCCGATTTCCTGGCGCTGCCGGAGGGCTCGTTGCCGCCGGCGCTGGATCCCCCGACCGACTCCGCGACCCGCGTCGCCCTCCGGTCGCGCAACCGGCAGCTCGGGCCGATCCTGGCCGAGCGGCTCCTGCGCGCACGCCGCGCGGGCCTTCCGGGCAACTGGCAGGCGGCTCTGGCGCAGGCCGTCGCGTTCCCGACCCCCGCCGGCGCCAGCGGCCTCGCGGCGACGCTTCTCGTGGGGGACACGCTCGGTCCCGGACTGGACGACCAGGGGTACGCGCTCTTCTTCCTGGCCACGCCCTCGGGCGACCGCTCGGGCACGGGTCTGGACACGGTCTACGCCGACTTCGCGGACTACCCGGTGACGGGCAAGTCGGCCCCCAGGGTCGTGGACTACCTGGACTGGGACCGGGACGGCTGGCCCGGCTTCGTTCTGGAGGTCTTCGGCACGTCCGGGAGCCGCGTCGACATGCTGACGCGCGAGGACGGTGACTGGGTGCGTTCCCGTCTGCTGGAGTGCGGCCCGTAGGAGGGGGGTGGGCCAGCGAGGCGCTAGAATATCTCCAGGTTGATGTACTTGCGCGGGTTGGCTCGTACGTCCTCCAGGAGGACGTTCAGGCTCTCCGTGGCGGCCTGCAGCCCGGTGGCCGCTGCCGTCAGGCTGAGGTAGAGAGAGTCGTCGGCGCTCAGCAGGCCCAGCGTCCCCTCGCCCCTCTCGATCCTTCCCAGCACCTCCTCCATAGAAGCGGTGGTCGCGGTCACGTTGGCCGACGCCAGGGCCAGCTGCGCGCTCACCGAATCCAGCCGCACGACCGCGCGCCGGAGTTCCGGCCCGGACGTGGCTCGCTCCAGGTTCTGGGCGCTCACCCTCAAAGCGCCGGACAGCGCCGTCAGATCCTCCCGCTGGGCCGACACGAGGGTGCGCGTCTCGGTGATCAGGGACCGCAGTTCGCTGACGGACTCGGTGAGGTCGTCCACGACGCGGGGGGACACGAACCCCTCGGCCCGCAGCAGCAGCGTGTCGACGCGCGCGATGCCGTCCGAGCCGGGGTCGAACAGCCCGCGCACGATCGTGCCCGGAATCGTCTCGCCGCCCTCGAGCGGCTGGCTGGACGTGCCGGGCTCGATCTCCGCGACCATGCCCCCGACCAGGCCGGCCGAGCGGAGCCGCATCCGTGAATCGGCGGGCACGTGGTACTGGCGCTCCAGCTCGAGCCGGATGCGGACGCCGCCGCCATCGGCCAGATCGAACTCCGTGACGCGGCCGATGTTGACGCCCAGCATGCGAACCGGGTCGCCGTTGCGCAGCCCGCCGGCGTCGGGCAGCACCGCGTAGACGTTGGCGCGGCCCCGGAAGGTCCCCGGGTCGGTCAGCGTGATCAGCGTGACGAGCGCGGCGACGACGCCGACGATGGCGAAGAGGCCCACCCAGATTTCCCGGCGCGCGGGTCCCGGCGGCACCGCGTTCTCCAGGTCCTGCGACCGTGCCTCCGCCATCAAAGGGCCTCCATGAGGGCCAGCGAGCGCCTGGGATCCTGACTCAGATAGGCCTGCACCATCGGATCTTCCGTGTTCTTGAACTCTTCGGGCCGGCCGACGAACCGGATCGTGCCGTTCGTCAGCATCGCGACGTGGTCCGCGATCACCAGCGCCCCGTGCACGTCGTGGGTGACCAGGATCGAGGTCACGTCCAGTTCGTCGGCCAGCCGCTCGATGAGCAGGTGGATACTCGCGGCATTGACGGGATCGAGGCCCGTCACGGGCTCATCGTAGAGCAGGATCTCCGGCTCGCCGACGATCGCCCGTGCGAGCCCGACGCGCTTGCGCATGCCGCCGGACAACTCGGACGGAAGCTTCCCGAGGACCTGCGCCGGATCAAGGTTCACGACCTCCAGCGAACGCGCGACCCGTCCCAGGAGTTCGCCGCGGGGCATCGCCCGCAGCCGCTCCTCGGGAATCCCCTGGGAGACGTTCTCGAACACGTTCATCGAGTCGAACAGCGCGGCGCCCTGGAAAACGTAGCCCGCCCGCCGTCGGAGCGCCTCCATCGTGCCGGGGCCCGAAAAGTACGCCGACTGGCCATCGATGCGGACGTCGCCGCGATCCGGCACGATCAGCCCGATCGTGGTCTTCAGCAGAACGCTCTTGCCGGTTCCCGAGGGGCCCACTACGGCCATCGTCTCGCCCGTCTCGACGCGCAGGTCCACCCCGGTCAGGACCGGCAGGTCGAAGGCCTTGTGGATGTTCCTGTATTCGACCATTCAGAGCGAGCTCCGCCCGGCGCACCGGAGCATTGGTTCAGGCCGGAGCACTAGTTGAGGAAGATGGGGGGCATGGACGCGTCCAGGAAAAGCACGGCGAGCGTCATGAACACCACGGCCGACGTGGTAGCCTTGCCGACGCCCTCCGCTCCGCCCTTGGTCTCGAACCCCATATGCACGGCGATGAAGGGGATCCAGAAACCGAACGCCAGCGCCTTCGTGAGCGAATACACCAGATCCCACTTGTGCCAGTAGAGTTGGGCTCCGTAGAAGAACGAACCCGACCCGAGGCCGATCGTCAGGTTCGCCGCGACCATGCCGGTGAAGATCCCCACCACGTTGGCGATCGCCACGAGCACGGGAACGACGAGGATCCCCGCGGCCACCCGGGGCGCGGCCAGCACGACGACCGGGTCCCGCCCCAGCGATTGCAGCGCGTCGATCTGCTCGGAGACCTTCATGGTGCCAAACTCGGCCGTGATGCGGGCGCCGACCCGCCCGACCATCACGATCGCCGTCATGACTGGCCCCAGCTCGAGCACCACGCTGGACGCGACGACGCTGCCCAGGATGTAGAGCGGTATCGCCCCCGTGAACTGGTAGCTCCCCTGCTGCGAGGTGACGATTCCGCCGAGCATCGCGGTGACGATCACGATGGGGATGGACTGGACGCCCATCCACCAGATCTGGTCGATCACCGAACGGAACGACACACGTCCCCGCGCGAACGCGTTGACGATCCCAATCAACAGGTGCGTCATGCGTCCGGCGTGGCGCGCCACGTTCTGAACCGTCCGGCCCCAGGACACCAGGGCCCGCGTCCCGACCCCACCTTGCCCGTTCATCGCTCCATGCCTTCGCAAAAACGGGCTCGGCGCCCGCGGAGGCCGGAATGTCATGCGGGCCCGCCGCGCGGACAAGCTTGCGGAGACGCCGGGTCGCGTCGTAGCGTCCCGTATGTCGGGTCGGGCCGGACGGTCCGCGCCCGACCGGAACGCGGCGCGGCCAGGGGAAGATCCCTCGCGGCCGCGCACCAGGAACGCGGGCGGTGCCAAACGGAAGCCGGTGTGAATCCGGCGCGGCCCCGCCACTGTGAGAGGCCCCGGCGACTCGCCGGGCCCGGCCCGTTCGACAGCCACTGGGGCTGCAGCCCTGGGAAGGCGAGCGGAGCTGCCTCGAGCCAGGAGACCGGCACGCCCGCGCCCCGAAAACGTCCTCCGTGGGAGAGGGCCGGGGTGCCGCGTAGCGCCTGTGAAAGGCCGACGCGTCCCGGCCCGTCCCCGTCGATCGGGAGCGGGCTTTGTCGTATCCGGACACGAAGCGCAGGCTCACCGCGGTGTTCCTCGCCGCGCTCCTGAGCACCGGCTGTGGCCGGGCCGAAGCGCGCAACGAGGCCGCTGGCGCGGACGCCTCGACCCCGTTCTCCGTCGTGGACGACGCGGGCCGCGTGGTGTCCCTCTACGCCGCGCCCGAACGCATCGTGTCCCTGATACCGGCCGTCACCGAGGTGATCATCGCGCTGGGCGCCGGCGACCGGCTGCTCGCCCGGACCGACTACGACACCAACCCGCTGCTCGACTCCCTGCCCTCCGTGGGTGGCGGGCTCAACCCGGACCTCGAGTGGCTGGTCCGCCGCCGCCCCGACCTGGTGGTCGGCTGGACGGACGGCACCGCCCGAGCCGTTCTGGCCCGGCTCCGGGCATTGGGCGTCGCCGTGTATTCCGCGGACATTCAATCCCTGGCCGACGCCGACTCGACGGTCGCGCGCATGGGCCGGCTGCTGAATCGAGAGCGCGAAGCGGCCGGGATCATCGAGCGCACCGGCTCCGGGCTGGAGGATGTCCGCGGCGCCGTCCGTGGGCTGCCGCGGCCGCGGGTACTCTACGTCCTCTCTGTCGATCCCCCTATGACGGCTGGTCCGGGAACCTTCCTGCACGAGGTCATGGAGCTGGCCGGCGCCGACAACGTCTTCGCGGACGCGGGCGCGAACTGGCCGACGGTCAGCCTGGAATCCGTCGTCGAGCGCGACCCCGACCTGCTGCTCGTGCCGGTCGGGGAGGAGGGCTTCGCGGACCCCGAACGACTCGCCGGACTGCCGGGCTGGTCGGAGCTCGGAGCCGTACGCGCGGGCAGGGTCCACGGAGTCGACGCAGACCTGTTCCACCGGCCGGGACCGCACCTCGTCGACATGGCCCGCCGTCTTGCGCGCATCTACTTCCCCGGGATCCGACTGCCGGACGGCGAGGAATCGCGCGACGCGGCCGTGCAGGCGGATGCGGGTCCGACCGGGGCCGAGGCGCACCAGTGATGCGGCTCCTCTCGCTCGGCTTGCTGCTCGTCGTGGCTGCGGTGCTCGCCGTCGGCGTCGGATCCGCGGGCCTTCCGCTCGGCGACGTGATCGACGCTCTGCGCGGCGGCGCCGACGAGCCGACGCGCGTAATCGTCTGGGAGCTGCGGCTGCCGCGCGTGCTGCTCGCCGCGCTCGTCGGCGGCGCGCTCGCGCTGGCGGGAGCGGTCTTCCAGGCGCTGCTCCGCAATCCGCTCGCCGATCCCTACGTGCTCGGCGTGTCCGGCGGCGCGGCCGTGGGCGCGGTCCTGTCCCTGGCGGTCGGCGCGGACCAGACCTCCCCGGCCGCGCTGCCGCTGGCGGCGCTCGCCGGGGCGCTGGGCGCGACGGCGCTGGTGTTCCGGATCGCATCCGCTCCCGGCAGGGCGCTGGACACGCGCGTCCTGCTCCTGGCCGGGGTGATCGCGGGCGCCTTCTTCAACGCGCTCATCCTGCTCCTGCTCACGTTCGCGAGCGCCGAGACCTTCCGCTCGGCCATCTTCTGGATGATGGGCAACCTGGCGGGCGCCGGTTGGCGCGCGCCGCTCGTCCTGGGCGTTTTCGCCCTGCCCGCGTCAGCGGCGCTGATCGCGCTGTCGCGTCCGCTGAACCTGCTGGCGATCGGCGAGGACACGGCGCTCTACCTGGGGATCCGCACGGAGCGCGTGAAGCTCGCGGCGTACTTTCTCGCGTCGCTGCTCGTCGCGGGCGCGGTCGCGGCGGCGGGGGTCATCGGGTTCATCGGTCTCGTCGTCCCGCACGCGCTGCGGCTCGCGTGGGGAGCGGACCACCGGCTCCTGCTGCCCGCCTGCCTGCTCGCCGGGGGCGCCTTCCTGATCGCCGCCGATACGCTGGCGCGCAGCGTCACCGGCGCGATGGAGCTCCCGGTGGGGGTCGTCACCGCGCTCGTCGGGGTCCCCGTGTTCGCGTTCCTCCTGCGGCGCAGCCTCGCGTGAGCCGGTCCGCCGAGTTTCGCGCGCGGTCTGTGACGTTCCGCTACCCGGGCGCGGCGCGACGCGCCCTCGACGGGGTCGACCTGGTGGCGTCCGCGGGCGCCCTCACGGTGGTCATCGGCCCCAACGGCAGCGGCAAATCGACGCTGCTGCGCCTGCTTCTGGGCGTCGACGCGCCCGAGGCGGGGGAGGTGTCGTTCGCGGGCCGGCGAGTGACCGACTGGGACCGCCGCGCGCTGGCTCGGCGCGTGGGGGTCGTCCAGCAGGCGGAAGCGGTGGCCTTCCCGTTGCGCGCGCGCGAATACGTGGGCATGGGACGGTACCCGCACCTGGGTCCCTGGCGGGCCGAGGGGATCGCCGACCGCCGCGCGATCGGCGCCGCCATGGAACGCTGCGACGTGACGGACTTCGCCGACCGTCCGCTCGGGACCCTCTCGGGGGGCGAGAGACAGCGCGTGCGCGTCGCCAGGGCGCTGGCCCAGGAACCCGACGCGCTCGTGCTCGATGAACCGACCGCCGCGCTCGACGTGCGCCACGAGATGGCGATCTTCCGCCTGCTCCGCGACCTCGCGCGCGAAGGACGCGCCGTGGTCCTCGTGACCCATTCGCTCAACCTGTCGGCCCGCCTGGCCGACCGGATCCTGCTGCTGGACGAGGGGCGGCCGGCGGCGAGCGGCGGCCCCGAGGAAGTGCTCGAGCGAGCGACCATCGAGCGGGTGTACCGCTGGCCCGTGCGGATCGGGCGACACCCCGGGCCGGGCGTCGACGCGGGGGCGCCGCAGGTCGTGCCCCTGCTGACCCCCGCGGAGCGGCCGGAGCCGACCGCTCGATTCCCCGAGACCCACCGACAGGTGACCGATCATGCGTGATACCTTCCCCGCCGTGCCCGCGCGCCTCGCCGCGCCCGCGCCCCCCGCCGCGCCCGTGCCTTTCGCCGCGCTCGCGCTCGCGCTGCTGGCTCTCGCCCCGGCCTCAGCCTCTCTGGCGGCCCAGGAGGCGGAAGACTCCACGGTATACCCGGTGCCCGGCATCACCGTCACGGCGCTACGAATGGCCGTGCCGCGCGTCGCGGTGCCGCTCAACGTATCCGTGGTGGAGGGCGCGGACCTGCGCGCCCGCGGGGTGCGCTCGCTGGCCGAGGCGCTGGACGACCTGCCCGGGATCACGGTGGTGGAAACCGGGTCGTTCGGCGGCACTACGTCGCTCTTCGTGCGCGGCGGCGAAAGCGACTACACGCGGGTGCTCATCGACGGCGTGCCGGTCAACTCCCCCGGCGGCGGGCTCGACCTGGCGCACCTCACCGTGGAGAACGTGGACCGGATCGAGGTGGTGCGCGGACCGAGCAGCGTCCTCTACGGCTCCGACGCCGTGGCCGCGGTGATCGAAATACACACCCGCGAGGGATCCGGGCCGCCCACCGTGGACGCGCGCGCCCGGGCGGGCAGCTTCGGAACGGTGGATGTGGCGGCGTCCGTCGCCGGGGGCCGCGGCCGGCTCTCCTACTCTGCCTCGGTTTCGAACTTCGAGACCGACGGCTCGCTCGCCTTCAACAACCGGTATCGGAACACCGAGGTCGGCGCGCGCGTGGGTCTGGGGAGCGGAGAAACCGGTACGCTCGCGTTGTCCCTGCGACATTCCGATCACGACTTCCACTTTCCGACGGACGGCGCGGGCGTCCTCGCGGACCGCAACCAGTTCACCGCGGGCGCCCGTACCGTCGCCTCGCTCGACGCGGCGCGCGCGCTGGGCCCCCTGCGCGCCGAGCTCTCCCTGGGTGCGCACGACACCGAGGAGGGGATCCGCGACGCCTTCGACGACGAGGGGGATCCGGAATCGCTGCGCACGGACGACCACGCCCGGCGGCTGCTCGCGGACGCGCGCGGCCACCTCGACATCGGCGATCGCGCCGTGCTCACGCTGGGGGGGTTGCTGGAACGCGAGACGCTCACCACCTCGCTGGCCTCCGAGAGCGAGTTCGGGCCTTTCGAAAGCGCATCGGACAACGAACGGTCCGCCCGCGCCGCCTATGGCCAGGTCCACGCCACCCCGTTCGCCGGCGCATCCGTGACCGGCGGCCTCCGGCGCGAGAGCAACGACGCTTTCGGAGGGTTCACCACCTGGCGTGCGGGGGTCGTCTACGCCCCCGCGAGGGCGGTCCGGCTGCGCGCATCGGCGGGGACCGGCTTCAAGGAGCCCACGTTCTTCGAGAACTTCTCCGAGGGGTTCGCGCGCGGAAATCCCGACCTCGTCCCCGAGGAGTCGAGGAGCTGGGAGGTCGGCTTCGATGTTTCGTCGTCGGACCGCCGCCTCGCCTTTTCGGCCACGTATTTCGACCAGGAGTTCCGCAACCTCATCGACTTCACCTTCGCGCCGGAGGTCGAGGGCGACCCCAACTTCTTCAACATCGCCCGCGCGGACGCGCGCGGGCTGGAGTTGTCGGGCGAGGCGGATCTGGGTGGCGGCGTCGCGATCGCGGGCGACTACACGTGGCTCCGCACGGAGGTGCTGGACCCCGGCTTCGACGCGACCGCGGACGCCATGTTCGCGCCGGGCCGCGCGTTGTTGCGGCGCCCGGAGCACTCATGGTCGGGGCGCTTCTCATGGCGCTCGTCCGCATCGGATGTGCTGTCGCTGGAGGGTCGCCGGGTGGGTGAGCGCGAGGATCAGGATTTCACGGATTTCCCCGCGCGCCGGGTCACCGGGAACGCCGTCTTCCTGCTCGACGCGTCGGCGGAAGTGCCTCTGCTGCGAGGTGATGGGGGTACGCGGCTCGCGGCCGTGATGAGGGTGGAGAACCTGCTCGACCGGGCCTACGAGAACCCGCTGGGGTTCGATGGCCGCGGCCTGACGGTCCTGGCGGGGCTACGCGCGGGATTCGGCGGGTAGGGCGCCGGGCGCGCGGGCGTCAGACGCCCGCGGCTCGCTCGGTCAGCTCCTCCAGCAGCGCCGCGTAGCTGGCGTGGCGCGCGGGGTCGATTGAGCCCTCCTCCACCGCGGCGCGAACCGCGCAATCCGGCTCGTGCGTGTGCGAGCACGACCGGGCGAACCGACAGTCGTCCACGAACCGCCGGAACTCCCGAAAGCAGAGGTCCAGGTTGGCCGGGTCGATGCCCCACAGGCCCAGCTCCCGCAGCCCCGGCGTGTCCGCCACGTAGGCCTCGCCCTGGAGCGGAATCAGACGCGCCGCCACGGTCGTGTGCCTGCCCTTGTTGACCGCCTCGCTCACCGCCCCGACGGACAGGTCGAGCCCCGGCCACAGGGCGTTCAGGAGGCTCGATTTGCCGACCCCGGAGGGGCCGGTCAGGACGCTCGATCGATCCCTCAGCCGGGCGCGCAGCTCCTCGAGTCCGGTCCCGGCCTCGACCGACGTCCGCAGCACGGGATACCCGACGGCCGCGTATGGGGCGAATGCGTCCGCGTCATCCTCCGCCAGGTCCGACTTGTTGGCGACCAGGATCGCGGGCAGGTTGTTCGCCTCGGCGAGAACCAGGAATCGGTCGATGAGGCGCGGATTCGGGGCGGGGCGTGCGTGCGCGAATACGGCGACGATCTGATCCACGTTGGCGACGATGACCTTCGCCCGCCGGCCGCGGGTGCGCGGGTCGGCACGTGCGATCTCCGACGCGCGCGGACCCACCGCCTCGATGGTGGGTCCGTCCGCCTCCGAGAGCCTGAGCGATACCCGGTCGCCCGCGACCACAGCGTCGCCGGTACGGCGTTCGAGCTTGAGGCGTCCGCGCAGGGAAGCTTCTACGGTTTCGCCGCCCGCGAGCTCGACGCGATACACCCCGCCTCGCGCGAGCAGAACGAGGCCGGGAACCGTTCCGGCCCCGGCCTCGTGTGTCTTGTCCCCGCCCGACCCCGAACCGGCCGGCGTCACCGGCCCGTTTCTCCGCGCCCCCGGGAGCACGGGGTCAAGCGGCGAAGCTCTCCAACGCGTCGCCCATCTCGCCCTCCCGCAGCCGCCGCAGCGCACGATCGCGAAGCTGGCGAATGCGTTCCCGGGTCACGCCGAGCATGTTGCCGATCTCCTCCAGCGTGTGCTCGCGGCCGCCGTCCAGGCCGAAGTAGAGGCGCAGGACCTTGGCGTCCCGCTCCTGCAGCGTCTCGAGCGCCCTGCCCACGTGCTCGGACAGCATGCGATCCTCGACGGCCTCTTCGGGCTCGGGCGCCTCATCGACCACGAACCGCTCGACGAGGTGGCTGTCCTCGGAATCGCCGATCGGCGCGTCCAGGCGGATCTCGGCGGCGTTCAGCGTCTGGAGGTGCTCGACGACCTCGGGAGTCAGCTTCGCGGCGCGGCCGATCTCCTCGCTCGTGGGCTCCCGCTTGAGCTCCTGCTTCAGCCGCTCCCTCTCGCGGAAGATGCGCGCCAGGTCGCTGGCCCGGTTGAGCGGCACGCGCACGGCCCGGCCCTGGTTCGCCAGCGAGCTCAGGATCGCCTGCCGGATCCACCATACGGCGTACGAGATGAACTTCACTCCCTGGTCGGGATCGAACTTACGCGCGGCCGTCACCAGGCCGACGTTGCCTTCCTGGATGAGGTCCGTCAGCGAGACGCCGCGGTTCTGGTACTTCTTCGCGACGCTGATCACGAAGCGGAGGTTCGCACGCACGAGGGCCTGCACGGCATCCTCGTCGCCCCTGAGCGCACGATGCCCCAGCTCGATCTCCTCCGCCTGTGTGATCAGCTCGTGACGGCTGACCTCGCGCAGGTATTGATCGAGCGCATCGCGATCGTCCACCGTTCCGAACGCGACGAGTCCGTCGCTGGGCCGGCGCGAGCGCTTCTTGCCGATGTCCTTGGCCGGTGCGATCACGACTTCACCACCTTTTTCTTCGAAAACGGGGGGCGCACGGCTGGCCGCCGTGGGCCCCCTCGGTATTGTCCCGGATATTTTTGCGGGCGCGCCGAGGTCCCTCCCGGCTTCCCCACGTGCGCACTGTAACCCGCCGGACCCGGCAAGGTTCCGGACCCACTTGCGCGCTGATTGAGGTTGTGTTAAGGGCGCGTCGAGTCGGGGTCCGTGCCCAGCAGCACGGGCCGCGAAGCGTCCGCCCTGGCCGGTGGGGGAGCGGGCTGGCGCACTCCCCCGAAGACCTCCACGGGACTTCGGCGTGCGGCCGCGCTGTCCCTCAAGAGCGAGTCCAGATCGGCCGGCGCACCGGTCCCGGTGCCCTCATCGAGAACCTGGCGGATATGAGCCACCGACGCCTCGAACTCGGCCAGGTCATCGGCGACGTCCTCCGGGCCGGCGCCCCTGCGCAGGCGCGCGACGACTCGGTCGGCCACCGCCTGGAACTGCCGGAGCGTGGCATCGACCGAATACTGCTCGGGCAGCCAGGCGATCGGCGGCTGGCTCTCGAGCAGGCGGTCGGTCACTCGCTCGGCCTCCCTGATGAGCGCGAACATCTCGTCCCGCTCGGCGTCCCTCGCGTCCGAAATCAGCGCCTGGAGCCGCCGCAGGTTGCCGGCTAGGTCCAGGGTGTCCGGAGGGAGGGCCACGGTCGCCGCCGTGGTGAAGCGCCCTGCCGATTCCTCCGGTGGGGGGCCGCAGCCCTGCACGAGCGCCGCGACGCACAGGGCCACGTGCGGCGCAACCGACCGGTGGCGTCCCGGTCCGTCCTCCTTCGAAGGCCTTCGGTCGCGGTATCGCACGCTTGCGCCAGGAGTGTCGGGTGCCGGATCGAACCGCCGCGGCCGGAGCGCCGCGGGACGGCATGTCCGGGCTACCCCGCGCGCGCGGACGAGTGCCGGCGCCGGCCGGGACGACGCTCCTTGCTAGGCCCGCTCCTTTCGGGATAGCCTTGGCCATGCGATGGATTTCGGCCGCGATCAGCGACCAGGGGCTCGTCCGACGGCGCAACGAGGATGCCTTCCTGCGCTTGGACGAGGGCGTGTTCGCGGTCGCCGACGGGATGGGGGGACACCCGGCCGGTCACGTGGCCAGCCGGATCGCGGTCGAACGCGTGCGCGAGGCCGCGGCGGCCGCCAAGCGCGCCCCGGGCTGGCTCGCCGAGGCGGTGCGCGCCGCCAATCGCGCGATCCTCGAACGCGCCGGACGGGAGCCCTCCGAGGCGGGGATGGGTACGACACTGACCGTGCTGGCGCTGGACGAGGCGTCCGGCACGGCGTCCATCGCCCACATCGGCGACTGCCGGGTCTACCTGCGCCGGGGCGGCGGGCTGACCCGCCTCACCCGCGACGACACGGCGCTGCAGGAAGCCATCGAGTCCGGGCGCGTGGACGCGTCCCGCGAAAGCGGCCACCCGCTCGGCAGCGTGCTCACGCGCGTCCTGGGCCTGGACGAAGACGTGCAGCTCCACGAGGACAGCCTGGAGCTGCGGGCCGGCGACCAGTTCCTGCTGTGCTCGGACGGTATATGCGGCGTGCTGACCGACGAGGAGATCGCCGACGCGCTCGAGGCCGACCGCGCGCCGGGCGAGGCGCTCGCGGACCTCGTCGCGCTCGTGACGGCGCGCGGCGCGCCGGACAACGCGACCGCCGTCTCGGTGCTCCTGACCGCGCCGGCCGAGGCCTAGCAGGTCGCTGAAGAAGGGGAGCGAGCCGCGTTGGGAGCGCCACGGGGCCGGATGCAAGGCGGCGCGACGACGCGATACCGCTGCGTATCGGGGAGGAGCGTCCAACGAAGCACGCGGCCCCGTGCCGCCCCGCCCGAGGCCCGGCCCAGCGACCACGACTGCCGCGCCCGCCTCGGACTCCCCTTTTTCAACGACCTGCTAGCCGGCGACCAGGCTACCCGGCCCGCGGCAGGATGGGCCTCCTGACGGCGGTCCTCTCAGTCGCCTCCTCCCGAGACCAGGTGGCGATCCCGGCCAGCGACCGGGCGTCCACCTCGACGCGCCGGCCGTAGGTGAACAGGCGCAGCACCCGCGCGCTTCGATAGAGCTCTTCGGCGACCCGGGGAAGGCCGATCAGCCCCGTCCGCCCGGCCGCGCCGACCCGGATCACCCGACCGTCCCGCATGCCCACGAGGAGATCGAGGCCGAACATGCGCTCCTTCGCGGGATAGTCCAGGAACGCAGCGCCGTCCTCCAGGCCCAGCTCCGCGGCGATCGCGTCCTCGACGCGCCGCTTGAGCGGATTGTCCGAAGCCAGCCACTCCGAGAGCCCGTCCACGCCGAGGTCGGCGGCCACCACCTCGGCGGCCCGCTTGGGGAGGCGCCGTTCGCGCAGCGATTCGGTCCACCTGCCCACGCGATCCGCCCGTGGCGAGTTCTGCGCGCCGGAGGCCGACTCGAGCACGTGGAGCAACTCCTCGTCGGTGCGACCCACGAGGTCCTCGGGCGAGACCAGTCCCGCGCGCAGCGCGTCCGCGACGATCCGCTTGTACAGCACCGTGGCCGCGCGCGCCGCGTGGTGCCAGTACACGTTGCGAAACATCTGGTACTTCGCGTACAGGAGGGACTCCAGCGCCGCGACGCCCTTCTCCCGCACGCCGATCTCCAGCCGTCCGGTGACCGGGTCGCGCATCAGCGCCATGGTGTGCAGAAGCCTGCTGACATCCACCGCGGCGTAAGGCACCCCGCAGAAGAAGGCATCGCGCAGGAGGTACTCGATCTTGTCCAGGTCGATGTTGCCGTTCACGAGGCCGCCGAGCGGACTCTCGGAGGTGCCGGCGATGAGGTCGGCCACGCGGGGGCCTGCGTCGTCTCCGAGGTCGCGCAGCGCCGCGCCGATGCCGGGATCCCGCAGAAACCGGGCGGCGACGGTCTCGTGATCCCCGAGACGCTGCAGGTCCTCCAGCTCCTCGAGAGCGTGCGAAAACGGGTAATGCCCGATGTCGTGGAGGAGGCAGGCGATTGGAACGAGCGGGACATCCGGGCGGGCTTCGGCGGGGATTCCTTCGCGCTCAAGCAGCCGCAACGCCCGCCCGGCGAGGTGGTATACGCCGAGAGCGTGATCGAAGCGCGTGTGCGTCGCGCCGGGATAGACGAGGTGCGCCAGCCCCAACTGCCGTATGTAGCGCAGCCGCTGGAACGCCGGTGCGTCCACGATGCGAGCGGCGCGGCCATCCAGGTGTATGGTGTCCCAGAGGGGATCGCGGACCGAGAACTCGTCCTCGCGGGCGTCGGGCGTCACGCCGCCCGGCTCATCCGGGCGCGCCATGAGGGCGGCGACCCGCGCTGGACGGGGAGCCGTCGGGGCGCACTGAACCGCGGGCGCCGCGTGCCGGTGCCGGACGTCGAAGGTGCGTCACGAAGCGCGGGGGCCGGCGGCCCGCACCTCCTCGCTGACGTCGTCGTCGTAAGCGCCGAAGTTGTCGCGGAACATGCCCGCGAGCTGCGCGGCCTGCCGGTCGTAGGCGTCCTTGTCCCGCCAGGTCTCGCGCGGGTCCAGCACGTCTGCGGGCACTCCCGGCACGGTCACGGGCACGCGGACGCCGAACACCGGGTCCTCGCGGTACTCCACCCGGTCCAGGTGGCCGCTCAGCGCCGCGCTCACCATCGCGCGCGTGTACCCGAGCTTCATGCGCGAGCCTTCTCCGTAGGGCCCACCGGTCCAGCCGGTGTTCACGAGCCACGTCTCCGAACCGTGCTCCTCCAGCCGCTCGCCGAGCAGGTCGGCGTACACCGAGGGGTGCAGCGGCAGGAAAGGCGCGCCGAAGCACGCGCTGAAGGTGGCCTTGGGCTCGGTGACCCCGCGCTCGGTGCCAGCGACCTTCGCCGTGTAGCCGGACATGAAATGATACATCGCTTGCGCCGGCGTGAGGCGCGCGATCGGCGGCAGCACACCGAACGCGTCGGCGGTGAGAAAGACCACGCTCTTCGGGTGGCCGCCGGTGGCTTCCGGGACGGCCCCGTCGATGAATGACAGCGGATACGAGGAGCGGGTGTTCTCGGTGAGCGAGTCGTCGTCGAAGTCCGCTTCGCGGGTCCGGGGGTGGACCACGACGTTCTCGAGAATCGCCCCGAAGCGCCTGCTCGCGTCCCATATGAGCGGTTCGCCCTCCCGCGAAAGCCGGATCACCTTGGCGTAGTTGCCCCCCTCGAAGTTGAACACGCCGCGATCCGACCAGCCGTGCTCGTCGTCTCCGATCAGGCGCCGGCCGGGGTCCGTGGACAGCGTCGTCTTTCCGGTGCCGGACAGGCCGAAGAAGAGCGCGACGTCGCCGTCCATCCCCTCGTTCGCCGAGCAGTGCATGGGCAGCACGTCCTGCCGTGGCAGGAGGTAGTTCATGACCGTGAAGATGGATTTCTTGATTTCGCCGGCGTAGCGGGTGCCGCCCACCAGAACCGTGCGGTCGCCGAAGTGGACGACGACGAAAGCGCCGCTGCGCGTGCCGTGAAGCTCGGGGTCGGCCTGCACGGCGGGCGCGTGCAGCACCGTCCATCCCTGCCCCGCGCGGTCGGCCTGCCCGCCGTCGGGCCGGCGGAACATGTTCCGGACGAACACCGAGTGCCACGCGCTCGGCGAAACTACGCGCACGGGCAGAGCGTAGCGCGGATCCGCGCCGCACACGACGTCGCTCACGAACAGCTCGAGCCCGCCCAGGTGCTCCCGCACGAGTTCGCGGAGCGCGTCGTAATGGCCGGGCGAGATCGGCGCGTTCACGCTGCCCCACCAGATGTGGTCCTCCGAAGAGGGCTCGCGCACGGTGAACTTGTCGTTCGGCGAGCGCCCGGTGTGCGGCGTGGTGACGCCGACGAAGGAACCGCTGCTCGTGAGGATGCCCTCGCCGCGCGCGACGGCGCGCTCTAGCAGCTCGGCGGAGGACAGGTCCCAGTGGACGCGTTCCGCGCTCCGTATGCCGAGCGCGTCGAGCCCCCGGTCCAGTTTCGTCGCCATGAACGTCTCTCCCTCCGCGCGCCGCCGCCCGTACGAGATTTGGGCGGAGTTGAGGTCGAGGAAGATCAGCACATAGCGCGGTCGCCGCAACGCGGCATCGGGGCGCGCCGTCGCCTCCAACACCGGCCTGCGGCGCCCATGCAACCGGCTTGCCCCGACCGGGCAGCGCAGGTTCGTTTGGCACGACGGCAACCAGGCCGGTGCCGGCGGTGTACCGGAACGGCCCGTGCGGATCTTCCGCGGTGGTCACCGAGAACGCCGGGCGCCGCCGATCATCGCCGGGCCGGGCCGGCCGCTCCACTCGAAACCTGGAAATGGCGTCAAGGACGGATTCCGTGCAATCCCGCAGGCGCGCGCGTCGCGCGTTGGCGTCGCTCGCCGCCACGGTCGCCGCGGGCGGCGCACCGTTGGCGGGCGCCCAGGATCCGGAGCCCTGCGAGGCCGGTCGAATCGCGCACGTCTTCATCGACAACCACTCCATCTTCGATACCTCGGACCCCGCCCTGGACCCGCGCTTCCGCTGGACGTACCGGACGGCCAACTCCCTGCACGCACGCACGGATCCCGAGGTGATCGAGCGCGAACTGCGCTTCACCGAGGGAGACTGCCTCGACCCTTTCCTGCTGGCCGAGTCCGAACGGCTGCTGCGCCAACTGGGGTTCCTCGCCTCGGTCGATGTGTTCTCCGTGCGCCAACCCGACGGTACGCACCACGTCATCGTGAACACGCGTGACGAATGGAGCACGAAGGTCGACATCCGCGCCGATTTCGACGAGGGCGGCCTGCTGCTGCGTGGCGTGCGCCTGGCCGAGGACAACATCGCCGGCAGCGGCCAGTCCGCGGGCGTCTACTTTCGCCAGGATCCCGAGCTGGACGCGCGGGACTATGGACTGGCCTACTCGACTCCGCAGGCCTTCGGCAGCCGATGGGATTTCGGGGTCGAGGCCGGGCGCACGCGCGTCGGGGACGCGTTCGGGTACGGCCTGGCCTATCCGTTCATCGGCGAGACGGGTACCTGGGCGGCGGAGCACGGGTTCGGGGTCGCGGAGCGGTTCTTCGGCCTGCAGGTCGACGACAGCTCGCGGGTGCTCATTCCGATCCAGTCCCAGCAGGGAAGCCTCGGCGTCGGGCGCCGTTTCGGGTCCCGCGGCAACCTGACGATCGCGGGCCTCGCGTTGTTGTGGAGCAACGTGCAATACCCCGCGGGCCTGGGGCCTCCTCTCCTCTCGGTCTCCGATATCGAGACTCCGCTCGAGGATCCGCTCGTCGAGGCGACCGTTCGCGGACAGATGGAGAGCGTCCGGGCTCTGCGGGCGGCGGTGGTGCTGGGTCGGCGCAGCATCCGCTGGGTCCAGCGGCGCGGGTTCGACACCATGCGCGCCCTGCAGGACATACCCCTGGGCGCGGAGCTACAGTTCGCGGTCGGGCGCTCCATCAATCCGGTCTCGGACGAGGACGACCTGATCACCGCGGTCACATTCTACGCGGGTGGCGGCGGCAACGACGCCCTGGTGGTCGCCCGGGCCCGGACCGACTTTCGACGCCTGCTGTCCGGCGGCGCGGCCGACGACGACGCGGAGTTCATCGATCTGCTCGCGGAGGGAGAGCTGCTGGGTTACCTCCGGCCGGATATCGAGGGCGGACACACCCTGTTCTTCCGGGCCGCCGCCCAGGGGGGCTGGAATACCGTGACGCCGTTCCAGCTCACCCTCGGCAGCGAGGGGGGCCTGCGCGGGATCTCGAGGGACCGCGCTCCGGGCGGGCGCCGCGCGACCTTCGCGCTGGAGGACCGGATGTACTTCGGCTGGCCGTTCCGCGACGTCCTGGACCTGGGCGCGACCGCGTTCCTAGAAGCGGGGCGCATGTGGGCCGGTGACGCCCCGTTCGGCCGCAACACGGACTGGAACTACACCCTCGGCGTCGGCCTTCGCGCGGCATTTCCGGCCGGCAGCCGAACGACGCTGCGGGTAGACTACGCCCGACCGTTCGGGCCGGAGGCCGCCGGCGGCCGCATCCTGATCGAGGTGCGGGAGCCGTTCGGGATCGCCGTGCCGTTCGGCTCGCCCCAGGTCGCACGATCCCGGAGGACGGGCCTCGGGAGCGCCGTGTTCCGGTACCGCAACTGACGTGAGACACGCCAACGAGGTACGCCGCGTCCTCGTCCTGACGCTCATCGCCAACCTGGCCGTGGTCGTCGCCAAGCTCGCCGCCGGCACGCTCGGCAATTCTCTGGCGGTCCTCGCCGAGGCCGGACACTCCGGGCTCGACGCGCTCAACAACGTGGTCGCGCTCGCTCTCGCCCGCGTGGCCGCCCGCGCGCCCGACGAGGAGCATCCGTACGGGCACGGAAAGTTCGACACCCTGGGGGCGCTCGGCATCGTCGCGTTCCTGTCAGTCACGGTATTCCGTCTCGTCGAAGTCGCCGTCCGGCGGCTTCTGGAAGGGAGCCCGGGCCCGGATGTCGGCTGGGGCCTCGTGCTCGTGGTGGCGGCGTCGGCGCTCGTGAGTCTCTTCGTGTCGCGCTACGAGGCGCGGCGCGGGCGGGAGCTGGGCAGCGCGCTGCTGCTCGCCGACGCGGTGCACACGCGCACCGACGTCTGGGGATCCCTCGTGGTCCTCGCGGGGCTCGGATTCGCCGCGATCGGCTACCCGCGCGCCGACGCCATCGTCGCGCTGCTGGTGGCCGGCATCATAGCGGCCGCCGGCTACCGTGTGCTCCGCTCGACGGTACCGGTGCTGGTCGACGAGCGGGCGGCCGAAGCCGCCGACCTCCGCGCCGTGGCGCTGAGGACCGACGGGGTCGTCTCCGCCTACGATGTGCGCTCCCGAGGACGTCCGGGGGAGGCCTTCGCGGAAATGACCATCGCGGTCGATCCGGGGCTCAACGTGGCCGAGGCCCATCTGATAGCCGACGAGGTGGAGCGGCGCGTGGCCCGGGCGGTGCGCGCCCGCGACGTCGTCGTCCACGTGGAGCCGGCCGCGTCGCAGCGTGGAAGGGCCGCGGCCGCGGACGCGCACGGAGAGCCGACCCGGTGAGCCCCGGATCCTGGCGCCCCGAGCTGATGGACGACCCGGCGGTCGATCCGGAGGTGCTGGCGGACAGTCATGACCACCTGGCCTTCCTCACGATCGCGTCGGGCGCCCGCAGGGCCATCTGGATACACGCCCGCGCGCTCCTCCCCCGGCGCGGGCCGGTCCGGATCGTCGACGTGGGCGCGGGCGGGGGCGACGTCCTGCGCTACCTGCGTCTAAGGCTGGAGGGACGCCTCACGCTGGGGCTTGGCGTCGAGCCGCACGCGGCCACCGCCGCGTCCGCGAGCCTCCGCTGCCGCGGCCTGGGCGGGCTCCGGTTCACGCGGGCCGACGCGGCCGCCCTTCCGCTTCCTGCGGATTCGATGAACCTGGCCATGATCAACATGGCGCTCCATCACATCGAACCGAGGGCCAGGGTGCGCGCGCTCGCAGAGCTGGCGCGCGTGGGCGGTGGCCGGGTGCTCGTCACGGACCTCACGAGGAGCATCCTCAACCGCCTCGGCGCACGCCTCCTGAGCGCGACCATCTGGCGCGGCAATCCGGTCGTGCGTGCCGACGCTCCCGTATCCGTGGAGCGCGGATTCCGACGCTCGGAGCTCGTCGAGCTGGCGCGTTCGGCGGGCCTGCGCGACGTGCGCGTTCGAGGCCTCTACGGGCATCGTCTCATCCTGACCGCCGGCGGCGGGGCGGACGGCCCGTGAACGGGACGCGAAGCGGGCGTCGGGACGCGGACGTCGTGGTGGTCGGCGGCGGGCCCGCCGGGGCGGCGACCGCCATCGGCCTGGCGCGCGCGGGGATCGACACGATATTGCTGGATCGGGCTCGTTTCCCGCGCGCCAAGCCGTGCGGCGACTGCTTGAGCCCGGCCGCCACCGATCTCCTGGAACGTCTCGGCGCGCTCGAAGCGGTGGTCGCGGCCGGGCCGGCCCGGCTCGCGGGTTGGAGCCTGCGCTCGCCCGCCGGCCGGATGCTGACCGTGGAGTTCCCCGGAGACGCGCGCGGCATCGCGATCGAGCGGCGCGCCCTTGACGCGATCCTGATGGAGAGGGTCGCGGCGGAAGGCGTGCGAGTCAGGGAGGGCGCGCGCGTCGTGGACCTTACCCGGCGCGCGGACGGAGGCGTGGACGGCGTGACCGCGCTGTCGGGCGACGGCGAGCGTCGCCGCCTGCGGGCCCGTCTCGTCGTGGGCGCGGACGGCCTGCGCTCCCTGGTGGCGACGCGGGCCGGCGCGGTCGGGCGCGCCCCCGGCCCGCGGAAATTGTCGCTCACCGCCCACATGACGGCCATCCGCGATGAGTCGGTCGAGCGCCGGGGACTTACCGGGGGCCGGCCCCCGGTACTCGGCGAGCTCCGGTTGGGCGAGGGGCTGTGCGTGGGGCTGGCACCCGTCCTGGCTCCGGACCGGGGTGAGCCCGGATCGGGCCCGGCGGCGACGGCCCGTAGCACCGGCCGCTGGAACGTTACGGTCGTCGCGGACGCGGCCCGGTATCGAAGGAGCGCTCGGGCGCGGGAAGACTTCTTTCGCCGCACGGTCGAGGCCGCGACGCGGGGGTCCCGGGAGTTCGAATGGCTCGACGGTGGGCCCCGCCTGTTGGCCTCTGGACCTTTCGAGCGACCCGTGCGGGCCGTGGCCGGCGCGGGCTGGGCGCTCGTCGGAGACGCCGCGGGCTACTACGATCCGTTCACGGGGCAGGGAGTATTCCACGCCCTGGCCGGCGGCGAACTCCTCGCGAGGCGGGTGGCGGTCGAGCTTCGGACGGGCGTGGCACCGGTCGCGTTCGTGAGAGCCTGGGCCGGCGATCACCGCCGGCTGACGGCGCCGGCGCGCTGGCTTCAGCGTGCCATCGAGGCCGTCGTGTCCAGGCCGCGCCTGTGCGACTTCGCGTTCGCGCGTCTGGCCGGGTCTCCGCCGCTGGCTCTCGCGCTGGGGGCCACGACGGGGGACCTCGAGCCCGCGTACGCGCTGCTGCGGCCGGACCGCTTGGCGGCGCTCGCATCGGCCATGTTCGCCCGCGCTCCCGGCGAGGCCGCCTTTCGAGGCCCGCGGGGGCGTCCCCCCGCTTCGAAGCAATCGGGACCGGGAAGCCCCGCGCGGAGCACACACGCATGATGACGATCGACGAACGTTTCATCTCGGCGCCGCCGGCGACCGCGTTTCGGGTCGCCGCCGACGTGGAGCGGTGGCCGGAAATCCTGCCCCACTACCGCTGGGTCCGGTTCCTGGAGCGCGCCGCCTTCGGCGAGGGCGTCGTCGAGATGTCGGCCTGGCGAGACTTCGGCGGGCCGCTGCGCTACCCGACCTGTTGGGTTTCGGAGATGAAGAGCGACGCGAGCGCGCGGCGGATCCGGTACCGGCACGTGAAGGGTGTGACCGCGGGAATGGACGTGGTCTGGGAACTCGAGCCGAAGGGCGAGGGGACGTACGTGCGCATCGTGCACGAGTGGGCGGGTCCTCCGTGGCCGCTGATCGGAAGCCTGGCCGCCAACCTCGTCATAGGCCCACGCTTCATCAGCCACATCGCGGGCAGAACGCTCGCGGGCGTAGCCGCGGAGGCGGAGCGCACGTGACCAGCCGCGTCGCGGTCACGGGGCTGGGTCCGCTCACCGCCGCGGGGACGGGGGTGGAGGGGCTCTGGGCCGGCCTGCGCGCGCAGGCCTCTCCCATCCGTGCCGTCACCTCGTTCGACACCTCCCCCTGGCGCACGCGCATCGCGGCGCAGGTCGACGACTTCCGGCCCGAAGACCACCTCGACGCCCGAACCGCGCGGCGGCTCGATCGGTACTCTCAGTTCGCCCTGGCGTCCGCCGGCCTGGCGCTGGCCGACGCCGATCTCGAACCGGCCAGCGTCGATCCGGATCGCGTCGCCGTGCAGGTCGGCTCGGCCCTGGGCGGCATCGCGCACGCCGAGCGCCAGGTCGTCAATTTCCTCCGGGAAGGGGTGCGCGCGGTGGATCCCCGCGTCGCGCTGCACACGTTCTGCGGAGCCGCGAGCTGCAATATCGCCATCCATTTCGGCTTCACAGGCCCCAACTCCACCAACGCGATGTCCTGCGCCTCCGGCACCATCGCGATCGGCGACGCCTGGCGGCTGATCCGGGGGGGAGACGCGGACGTCGCGATCGCCGCGGGCGTGGAGGCGCCCCTGTCGCCGCTGTCCTTCGGCGCCTTCGCGATCATCCGCGCGATGAGCGCCCGCAACGACGACCCCGGCTCCGCCTGCCGGCCGTTCGACGCGGGTCGAGACGGCTTCGTGATGGGCGAGGGCGCGTGCGCGCTGGTGCTCGAGCGCTGGGAGGACGCGGTGGCGCGGGGGGCGCGCATCTACGGGGAGGTGTGCGGCTACGGCGTGACCAACGACGCGCACCACATGACCGCGCCCCGACCCGACGGCACGCAAGCCGCGCGCGCGATCGAGAACGCCCTGCGCGCCGCGAACATGGCCCCCTCGGACGTCGCGCTGGTGAGCGCGCACGGGTCCTCCACGCCGCTCAACGACCCGATCGAGACGCGCGCGATCCGGTGCGCGTTCGGCGCGCACGCCGACAGGCTGGCCGTGGTGGGGACGAAGGCGTATCACGGCCACGCCCTGGGCGCCTCGGGGGCGATCGAGGCTGCGATCACGCTGCTCGCGATGCGCCGGGGCTGGATCCCGCCGACGCTCAACCTCGACACGGCCGATCCCGAGTGCGACCTCGACTACGTCATGACGGGGGGCAGGGACGGGCGGCCGCCGGTCGCGGTATCCAATTCCTTCGGCTTCGGCGGCATCAACGGGGCCATCGTGTTGCGGGCCGCGTAGCGGCTCGGTCCGAGCAACGCGACCTGCTAGGGCAGGCCGAAGTCGAAGTAGAGGCGGGCGCCCTCGCCGCCGGCGACGGAGACCCGCACGACCCTTCCGAGGGAACGGAACGAAAGGCCGCCGCCCGCCCCGGTGTGCCAGCCGCCGGGCGACTCGCCGTCCACCCAGACCCGGCCGACGTCCACCAGGCCGAAGACGCCTAGCTTCCCGCGCACGAGGAGCTCCACGTCGAACAGGGGAACGCCGAGCTCCAGGCCTCCGTACGCCGAAACGTCGCCGGCGTAGCGGAACGCTTGGAATCCGCGCAGCGAGCGCAGGCCGCCGACGAAGGCGGACTCGTGGAAGGGGAAGCCGCCCCAGACCCGCTGCCCTCCCAGCCGGAGCCCGAGCTCGAGTCCGAGGTCGCCAGGGGCCCGCAGGCGCGCGCGCGCGATCGCGTGGCTCTCGCCGAACGCCGACGCCGCGTCCCATAGCTCCGGCACCCAGGATCCGCCCAGCCACGCCTCGACCCGGATCGAGGGATCCGGCTCCTCCTCGATCGCTTCCGGATCGTGGGGATCGTGATCGGCGTCGTCCGCCAGCTCTTCGATGTCCACCTCGGCCGCTTCGGGGTCGTCCGGCCCCTCGGGGCCTCCCGCATCCGGCGCCGCGGCGGGGCCGCCCGTGCGCCACGAGAACGCCGCGTCGGCCTCGAACCCCGCGGTGCCGAACGACCGGGCGCCGTCCTCGATCCCCAGCGCGCCGAAGGGCGCGGCGGAGTCGAACTCCACCACGTCCGTGTAGCGTACGAACGGCCCCGCCGCGAAGCTCAGGCCCGCGGGCAGCCGCGCCTCCAGGTGAGCCGCGGCGCGGTACTCCTCCTGGCGGACGAGCCGCGTGTCGTGGTCCGGGGGCTCCGGCGTGTCGTTCCCCGGGCCGTAGAAGCGCACCGTGTGGTACGCGATCGCGCGGCCGCCCACGGCGAACCCGAACGGCGAATTCTCCCGCCGGAACCGAGCGGATGCCTCCACGCCAGGCTTCCAGTCGCGCGTCGCGATCAGCGCCGCGATCTCGAACCGCCGCTGATAGGGGACCCGCCGGAAGCCGTACTTCGTCCAGCGCCTGGCCGCGCCGACGATCGTGCCCGCGCCGGAGCGATACCGGCCCATGGGCGAGATCCCGCTCGACGAGCCCCAGTCCTTGAAGTAACCGGAGATCTTCGTCGCGGGCCACGCGCCGGTGGGCTCCGGCGGGTCGAAGTCACGCCGGTCCACGCGCGTTCCGCCCTCGGCGAGGAACTCGTCGTCCCCGCGCGAGTCGTACAGGTGCGTCGCTCGCCGGCCCGCGTCGGTCTCGCTCGAGTCGGCGAGCACGTCGTTGCCGCCGCCTCCCATCACCCGCACGCGGATCTTCCCCGAGCCGCCGCCCCGGACCACCGCGCGGTCGTCGCCCCCGTGCAGGTCCAGCCTGATTTCCCGCGTTTCCCCCGGCAGGAACCGGCGCCGATAGGTCTCCCGCTCGATGACTGTCCGCCCCGAATCCTCGCCGGGCCCGACCCGCCGCACGGTCACGGTCACGGAGCCGTCCTCGTGTCGTTCGATGACGGCCTCCTCGCCGTCGTCGGAAACCTCGATGTCGACCTCGCCGGCCAGGAACTCGTAGAAGCGCCTCGCGACCCCGGGCAGCGAGTCCCGCCGGCTCCGCAGCGCGCCCGCCAGCCAGGCGCCGTTGACGGAGACGAAAGGCGCCGGCATCGAAGCGACGGCGGCCTCGATGACGTCGTCGGTGATCGCAACCTGGAGGGCCGACGCGACCGAGTCGAAGGCCTCGCCATCCAGCCCTGCCAGGAGCTGGCGATCGAGGGGGGCGCTCATGAAGACGTACTGGGAGAACTGTCCATACTCGGGGCCGTATGCGCCCATTTTCGGGTAGATCGCGCGCGCGGGAGCGAGCAGCAGACCATCGCTGAGGACGAAAGCCCAGTCGCGGTCCCGCGCGATCGGGCGCCACACGTGCTCTCCCTCCGGTCCGTAGCGCGCCCACCGCCACTGGTCCATGCCGCGGTCGGTGTCGCCGACGAGCATGTCGATGAGCCGGGCGGTGAGGAACTCCTCTGCCACGACCAGGTGGTCGCCGCTTTCCTCAAGGCGCTCCAGCATCTTGTCCATGCCCACGACCTTCTCGGAGCCACCGAAGAGGACCTCGTCGTTCTCGCCCTCGTCGGGTTTCTCCTCGATCATGCCCAGCATCCCGGCGAATTCCTCGCGGAAGGGGCCGAGCCGCGGGTGATCCGGCATCAGGACGGGGCGGGGGTCCGCGTGCAGCAGGCCCGCGGCTTCCATCAGCGGCGCCACGACGAACGCCGCGCCGGGATGCAGGGCGCTGACCTGGTCCTGGACGGCATACCCGACCGGAGTGCCGACGAGGTCGTCCGGAAGACCCTGGGATACGTCCTTGTTGACCGAACGGAAGTGCCACTCCCGCCCGTCGGCTCCCACCATGTGCAGCACGATCGATTGCGACGTGCCCCCGCGGTCCTCGGGCGTGAGGCCGCCGGCGAAGACATCCAGATCCAGGACGGGCACGGTGATGGGCGTCTGCCAGAGCTCCCGGTAGCGGGAACCGAAGAGGGCGGCGTGCAGCCCGCCGGCCGAATACTCCGGCCCGGGTACGATGCCGGCGGAATCAGCGTGCGCCAGTCCGGTCTGCCCGGCCGCCGCGGCTGGCGCCACCGCGGCGCCGGCCAGCGCGAGGAGGGCGGCGCCGGTCCGGCCGGTTCGCCGGTGCCGGGTCCGTGCCTCCGTGGTCGATGCCTTTGCTGCCATGCGGATTGGCCTCCGGGTGCGTATTCGGAGCCCAAGGGGGCAAGAAGCGTGCGCTATCGGGTCGGAGAGACGCCGCCGGGCCGGTCCCGGGCGCTCGCAGCGAGCCCGTCCCTGGGCCTGCCGGCGCTCCCCGCGTAGGTTGGGCGGATGGACCTGATCACCATCGGCGGCATCGTCCTGGGCCTGGGGATCGGCGCGGGACTCAACGTCTACGGCGCGGTGGCGGCCATCGGCATCGCGGCCCGGTTGGAATGGTTGGTCCTGGCGCCGGGGTTGCGAGGCCTGGAGTCGCCGATCGTCATAGGTTCGGCGCTGCTGCTGTATTTCGTCGAGGTGTTAGCGAACCGCGAGCCCAGGGTGCAGCGCTGGTGGAACGCCGTGCACACCCTCGTCCGGCCGCTCGCCGCGGCTTCTCTGACCGCCGTCGCGGTGCCCGCGTTGGGCGCCTCCGTCCCCGCCGCGGTCTGGGTAGCCGCCACCGTGGCCGCCGGGATCGTCGCCCTGCTGGTCCACGCGTCGAAGGCCGGGGCGCGCCTTCTGCTCGCGGTTTCCGGCGACGCGCGCTGGAACCGCGCGGTGAACTGGTGCGAGGACGCGGTCGCGCTGGCCATAGCGCCCCTGGCGCTCGCGCGTCCCGCCGATGCGCTCTGGATCGCGCTCGGCATGCTCGTCGTCCTGGTGACTTTCGGCCGCTGGCTGTGGAGGGCCTTCCTGCTGGGTCCACGTGCCCTCGCCGCCCGCGGGTCGGGGTTCTTCGGCGCCAAGGGGTGGGTGGAATCGACCGACCTTCCCGCATGGATCGCCCGCTCCCTGGCCCCGAATGCACCCGGCCAGGCGCGCAACCGCGGGACCCGGGCGGCGCTTCAGGGTGCGCCCGGACGGTTTCGGAACGGGTGGTTGATCGTGGGCGGTGAGGGTCCGCGCTTCCTGTTCAGGGGCTCTTCGGGTCGAGTGCGCCAGGTGCCGCTCTTCGATGCGACATGCGGCGACGTGCGCGCCGACGCCTGGGTGGACGGGCTGCCGCTCGGCTCGAACGGGACCTCCTCCACCCTCTTCCTGCTGAAGGACGGACCGGATCCGAGGGCGGTCCAGCGCCTGTTCCAGCCGGGTCCCGGCGAACTCTGACGTCCCGAGGCTCCCCCCCGGTCGCTCGGCGGATGGACCGTTCCGCGTCCGCGTCGGCTCCCCGCCGCCCCGTCCGGGGCCTCGCTAAAGGGTTGATCTGCGGGGGGGCTGCCAATATATTTTTTCGGTCTACCACCGGCACATAGAACCGTAGAGAAAACATTTCTCAGTTTGTCTTATTGCTACGCATCGAGACGCGGTTCTTGAGCTTTGCGGCAGCGGCGTACGCACGAAAGCGTGATCCGCTGCTTTTTTTGTCTCCATAACCGACCGATCCAGACATGTCGCGATCCATGTTTGCCGAGTCCCGCGCGCTGGATTCCTTCGACCAGTACCTGTTCGACGTCGAGAAGTACCCCCTGATCGAACATCCCTCGGAGGAACGCGCCCTGGCGCGCCGCGCTCGTGAGGGAGACAAGGAGGCCGCCGAGCGGCTGGTGACGGCCAACCTCCGGTTCGTCATCTCCTACGTGAAGAAGTACCAGGGCCGCGGATTGGGGCTCGCCGAGCTGGTGTGCATCGGCAACGAGGGCCTCCTGAAGGCGGTCAAGAAGTTCGACCCGGACAAGGGCGTCAAGTTCATCTCTTACGCGGTCTGGTGGATCCGCCAGACGGTGCTCCAGGCGCTCGCCGAGCAGACGCGATCGGTTCGGATTCCTCTCAACCAGAACTCCAACCTCGTAAAGCTCTCGCGCACCGAGACGGCGCTCACGCAGCAACTGGGACGGACGCCGTCCGATCAGGAAATCGCGGACGAGATGCAGGAGCCGCTGGAGACCATCCGCGCCCTGCGCCGGGTCGCGGCGTCCGAGTTGTCCCTCGACGCCCCCATAGACCGGGGCGACCGGGACAGCGCGTCCTTCGGAGAGCGCTTCGCCGGCGCCGAGGGAGACGACATCGAGGATACCGTCGAACATCAGGCGCGACGCGAATTTCTCGACCGGATGTTCGAGAAGTACCTGACCGAGCGCGAGCGCAAGATCCTGTACCTGTATTACGGGCTCGATGACGGGGAAGAGCGGACCCTCGAAGAGATCGGGTCGCTTCTGGGCGTGACGCGCGAGCGCATCCGGCAGATCCGCAACCGGGCTTTCGAGAAGCTGCGCGAGAGCCCCGACGGAGCGGCGCTTTCGGGATTCTGGAGCGCCGCCTAACGGTACGCCGCACCTACGCACCGCCGGTCGGACCCTTCGGGGCCGTGCGCGGGGCCTCCACCCGACAGGGTGGGGGCCCCGTCCTTCAAAGCGCCGGAACCGCGCGCCAACCGGGCGGTTACTAGCAGCGTGGCCATTCGCGAATCTCCGCCCCGGCGCGCTCCCCACGCCGGTTGCTGGCTTCTTCTGACCGCGTGCGCCTCGCTGGCTGGATCGCCGCGCGAGGCCGGCGCCCAGCAACCCACCGCCTGGAACGACCTGCGCTCGCTCGAGCTGGTAGGTCAGGCGCGCGCGCGCAGGTCGGTTCCGAGATCCGATTCCGGTCTCACGAGCTACCGAGCCCGCGCCATGGGATACGTCTACTTCTACCTGGACCGGGGCGATTCGGGGGAGCGCAACCTGGTGAAGACGGATCAGCTCGCGCTCGACATCTTCTGGGCGACGCCGAATCGCACCAAGCAGCACATCGTCGGCATGCGCGACGCGAGTTCGCTCCCGAACAACATCCGCTACCACATGGACCACCTGACGGTCGTCCAGGACGAGTTCGGCGACATCATCCGGCTCGGCGACGGGGATGAAGTACGCGACGTCCCGCATCCCGCGGCCCCCGGGTCCGACGCGAGGTACGACTTCCGGCTGTCGGACTCGCTGTCCATCCGGCTCTCGGGCCGGCCAGAGCCGATCCGCGTCTACGAGATCCAGGTGCGGCCGAAGCGGTTCGACGACGCCGCGTTCGTCGGCTCGATGTTCATCGATCGCGAGAGCGCCGCGATCGTCCGGATGAGCTTCACGTTTACTCCGGCTTCCTACGTGGACCCGCGCCTCGACTACATCAGGATCTCCCTGGACAACGGCCTGTGGGACGGCCGCTACTGGCTTCCCCACGAGCAACGACTCGAGATCCGACGCCAGGTCCCCGAGATCGACTTTCCCACCGGAGGCGTCATCCGCGGAGTTCTGCGGATCGGGGAATATCGCTTCAACGAGGAGCTCCCCGACATCTTCTTCGCGGGCCGCCCGGTCGTGGCCTTCCCGGAGGCCGCGCGCGAGAGGTTCCCCTTCGACCAGGACCTCGATGCGGAACTGGAAGTCGAGGGACTGGAGCCCCCGGCGGAGCTGGAGGAACTGCGCCGCACGGCCCTGGAGCTGGTCGGAGCACACAGGCTCAGCGGCCTGCCCGGCGTTCGCCTCCGGCTCGAGAACGCGTCCTCGCTGCTCCGCTACAATCGCGCGGAAGGCGTACGTATCGGCCTCGGAGTGGTGTGGATGCCGACCGCGGCGGCTCGCCTGTCGGTCGACGCCGGATACCCGTTCGCGCGCGCGCGGCCGAGCGGCGGCGTGGCCCTGGAAGCCCCGGTGTCGGAGCGCCTGAGCGGGCGGCTGGAGCTCTTTCACGAGCGCATGCGGGACATGCGCCCCGCGAGCGGTGTGTCCGGAGCGATGAACACGCTCCACGCGTCGCTGGCCGAAATCGACCACCTGGACCCGTTCTTCGCGAGCGGGGCGGAGCTGCGGCTTTCGGGTCCGGTGGGAAGCCGCTGGCGCCTGGCCGGGAGCGTGTTGGTCGAGAAGCAGCGCACGGCGACTCTGGCCATCTCCGACGGCGACACGCCGCCTACCGTCGCCGATGACAGCGCGGAAGGAGCCGACGGTTTCCGGCCCGTCCGCCGAATCCCCGCCGGCACCGTCGGTGAGGTGAGCCTCGAGGGGATGCGCCTGCCGACGGCGGGCGCCTCCAGCTCGTGGGGCGGTAATTTCTCGCTCACGCTGGGGACGTGGCGCGGAGAGCTGTACCTCCAGCCGGAGGTCGAGCTCGAAGCGCAGAGGTCCGCGTCCGGCGCGGCCGAGCCCCGCATGGAACTGAGCACGGCCTTCGGATTGGCGCTGGGCAGCGCCGCCCCTCAACGCCTGTACCTGATCGGCGGGGCGGGAACGATCCCAGGATTCGCCTACCGATCGTTCGGGGGCGACCGCTTCTGGCGTGGCGGCGCCGAAGCGTCGATCGGGGTCGCGGGCAAGTGGTTGCGACCCCGCATCCTGGCCTATGCGGGCTGGACCGCGGAAGGCGGCCAGGCGCTGCCCGCGGGATGGGCAACCCGCCCCTCCGGGGGCCTGAAGGCCTCGCTGGGAGGCGGGCTCGGCATCTTCCACGACATCCTCAGGGTCGACGTCGCGCGCGGCTTCGGCGGGGGCGAATGGCAGACGCTGGTCTCCGTCCGCCCCCGCTTGCGCGACTTTCTCTAGCAGGTCGCTGAAGAAGGGGAGCGAGCCGCGTTGGGAGCGCTACGGGGCCGGATTCAAGGCGGCGCGACGACGCGATACCGCTGCGTATCGGGGAGGAGCGCCAACGCAGTCAGACGGCCCCGTGCCGCCCCGCCCGAGGCCCAGCCCAGCGACCACGACTGCCGCGCCCGCCTCGGACTCCCCTTCCTCAGCGACCTGCTAGACCGGGTTCCGTTACCCGACCTCAGCCAGGTCCTCCTCCTGGGCCCCTTCCGGCGACTCGACGTCGTCCGCCTCCCCGCCGTCGTCCCCCGCCCGACGCGGCGACCCCAGCAGGACGAGCTCGCGGACCGTGACCTCGGCGGTCGGCACGCTCACGCCGTTGCGCTCGAAG
>DATKCH010000019.1:0-29538 GCA_035513295.1 Longimicrobiales bacterium | reverse complement strand
ACGCGCTCGGCCTGGCGTGGCCGACCGACCTCGTCCGGAGGTCTGACCATGCACGTCCCCGGCCGACTCCGTCAGGAGCACGCCGACTGGAAGTGGGAAGCCACGTGGCGTTCCGCGCCGTGGGCGGTGACCTTCCGTCTGCGGCATCGCCGCGGCGCCCTGCGCTTCCTCAAGCTCGTCGAGGTCGGCCGCGAGCCGAGCCCCCGCGGCGAGGCCGAGCGGTTGCGCTGGGCGTCTAACCACCTGCCGGTTCCATCCGTCGTCGATTCGGGATCCGATGGGGCCGTCGAGTGGCTGCTCACCGAGGGCCTGCCCGGACGGGACGCGACGCACCAGGCGTGGGCCGGCGAGCCCGCTCGGTTGGTGCGCGCTCTGGCGGACGGGCTGCGCGCCTTCCACCGCGCCCCCGCGGGAGAATGCCCTTTCGACTTCGGCCTGGAGCGTGCGCTCGCGCTGGCCGGCGACCGCCTTCGCGCCGACCTAATCGACACCGCACGCGACTTCCACCCCGAGTTCGCCCACCTGTCCGCCGCGGCCGCGGTGCGGCACCTCGAGGAGGCACGCCCGGGGTCCGAGGATCGCGTGGTGTGCCACGGCGACTATTGCGCCCCGAACGTGCTCCTGTCGCCGGCGTGGGCCGTCGTGGGGTTCGTGGATCTCGGCGAGCTGGGGGTGGCGGACCGGTGGTGGGATCTGGCCGTGGCCACCTGGAGCGCCACGTGGAACCTCGGGCCGGGCTTCGAAGACCTGTTCCTGGAGGCGTACGGGGTCGAACGCGACGAGGAGCGGATCGCGTATTATCGTCTCCTGTACGATGTCGTATCCTGACGCCGCCGCACGCCGCCCGTGACTCCGGCAGACGGGAGAAAGAGAGATCCCCGTCCCTTCCTGACCACGCGGTGGGAGAGCCTGGTCTTCCTGAATTTCGAGTGCCCCCGCTCCCTGCTGGATCCGCTCGTACCGGCGGGCACGACCCTCGACCCGTGGAACGGAACGCCCCAGGTGAGCCTGGTGGGTTTGATGTTCCGCGACACCCGCGTGCGCGGGATCCCAGTCCCCCGGCATCGCACGTTCGAGGAGGTGAACCTGCGCTTCTACGTGCGGCGGCCAAGCGCTGAGGGAGGCGCCCGTCGCGGGGTCGTATTCATCCGCGAGCTCGTGCCCAGGAGTCTCATCGCGGCGGTCGCGCGGGCGCTGTACAACGAGCCGTACCTCGCGCTGCGGATGGGCCATAAAATCACCCTCGATTCCGCCTCTGGCGGCGGCGCCGAGTACTTCTGGTGGCGCGACGGCGTCCGGTCCTCGGTGAGCGCGAGCGCGGCCGGGCCCGCGACCCGGAGCTCGCCCGGCTCCGAAGCGGAGTTCCTCACCGAGCACTACTGGGGCTACACCAGGCAGCGCGACGGGACCACGCTGGAATACCGCGTCGAGCATCCGCGCTGGAGGGTCTGGCCGGCGCGGAGCGCAAACTACGAGGCTCGCTCTTCCCGATTGTTCGGCGTGGAGTTCGGCGAGGTGCTCGCGAAGCGGCCCGGATCCGCGTACATCGCGGTGGGAAGCCCGGTCTCGGTCTTCCCGGGCGGCAGGCTGGTCGCGGAGGAGGGGTCGTGACGGCCCGGCAAACAACGTCCCCCGGAAGGTCGCGATGAGGATCGCGGTCAGCACCGATGAACGGACGAGGCTGGTGGAGGTGATCCTCGAGGAACTGCGCGAGCGCGGACACGAAGTCACCTACTTCGGGCCCGGTGAGGGGGAAGCTCCGGTGGATTGGCCGGCGGTGACCCTGGAGGCCGTCGACCGCGTCGTCCACGAGGACGCCGACGAGGCCATCGTGATGTGCTGGACGGGCACCGGCTGCAGCATCGTCGCGAACAAGGTGCCGGGCATCCGGGCCGCGCTCTGCCACGACGCCGAGACCGCGCGCGGCGCCCGCGTCTGGAACCACGCCAACGTGCTCGCTCTCAGTCTGCGGGCAACGCCCGAGCCCATCGCCCGCGAGATCCTCGACCGCTGGTTCGACACACCGTACGGCGACGACGACTGGAACCTCGAGCAGATCGCGCGGGTGCGCGCGGTGGAGGAGCGAGGCACGGCGTAGCCGGCCGGTCGCGCCTCAGTCGCCTTCCTCGAGCGGCGGGAGCCGCTCCTCCGGCCGGCCCCCCTTCAAGCTGAACAGGACCTCCCGGAGCGTGAGCATGCGCACCTCCGGGTAGCGCTGCCGTGTCGACTGCGCGTAGGCCAGGAGCGTGAACACCAGTACGCCTCCGGCCGTGTTGCCGAGGAGGACGGGCAACCAGAATCGGCCCACCATCTCCCCTAGCGGAGCGCCCAGGAAGGCCGCGAAGGCAACGTCCGTGGCGGCCGTCACGACGTGGAACAGGCCCAGCACCCCGATCGCGTAGAAGACTCCGTAGACCAGGAGGAGGCGCGACGTGGTGTCGCGTGCGGCGGTCCCGAGCCAAACGACTCCCGCCACCAGCCAGCCCGCGAACAGGGCCTTGAAGAATGCGTCCCACCAGGGCGTCTCGACGCCGTGCCTGGCGAACGCCGCTCCGGCCTCCATCGCGTCGGGAGAGAGAACGGCCGTGTTCGCCAGGATGAGCGCGCCGAACGCCGCGCCCGCGATGTTGGCGATCAGGACGATCGTCCAGACCCTCAGCAGGAGGGGCAGGCTGGCCAGGCGGGTCAGCACCAGCTTCACGGGCGGCAGGGTGTTCTCCGTGTAGAGCTGGTACCGGCCGAGGATGATGTAAACGAATCCGATGGGGTACAGCAGCGCGGCGAGGAAATCGTTGTCGGGGAAACGAGCCGTGCCGACCGCGAACCCCATGAAGGTCAGGACGATCGCGAATCCGGCCGTGAAGCCGCTGAAGAACAGCGCGCGCGCGCTGGCGTCGATCTCCTCGGCCGCGCTCGCGAGCACGCGCTTGTGGATCTCGTCCCAGGAGAAGCGGTCGCCCACGGCCCACCCGGCGGATGGCGCCCCGGACTCGGCGCGCTCCGTGGGGGGACCTTCCTTCTCCCTGCTCGATTCCTGGCCTGCCCCGTTCATGGACGCTGTCGCTCATTGACGGCCGCGGTGCCAGCATATACGAAGTAGATCTGATGGTTTGCCGGGTCCACATGGCCGTTCAGGACGCGCCAACCGTTCGATCTGCATATTTCGTAATAGTCGTAGTTGAAGCAATACTGCTGCCCCTTGTGCCGCACCCCGCTGATGCGATCGAAATCGCTTTCGGCGTCAAAGTGCGATACGATGATCACCTTATCGGCGACCCGAGCGAGTTCTCGCATTACTCCTGTGATGTGGTTCGGCGTTTGGTGCAGCAGAACGGACACAGATACTGACGCGTCGAATCGAGCGTCTTCGTATGGGAGCCGCTCCATGTTGCGTTCTATGCGCAGGTTGAAATCGATGGAATGTTCGCTAGCCGCCTGCAGCAGTCGATCTTCGTAGGCGGAGGATATATCATAACCCTCGATGCTTTCGAGATCGCGATAGGCTGGAATAATTCTTCCTACTCCGGGCCCGAAATCCAGGATGCGCCTGCAGCCGGCTACATGCTTCCGAACATAGTCGATATGAGCCTGGGTCAACGCGGGTGAGGCCGAATTCGGATTCTTGCGGCGATTCCAGTAGACGAGAGGGTCGTAGGTCGTTTTCGGCTTCAACAAGGACCTGGCGAGCGAACGAATCGATCTCATCTCTTGTCAGCCCTCCTGCTCTGCCGTACGTGAATGGTCTCGCAGAGCGAGCCCGCAGCTCCCGCCAGGCGGGACCTCGTCCATCGAGCCCAATCTCGGGTCTCCGGGTCGTCTCCACCACCCGGCGGCCGGGCGCAGGGAGCGGTCCGGCCGCCCGCTTTCGACCCTTCGTGATCGTCGCTCGCTGGCCGGACCGGTAGGGTTGTGCTACCTGTCCCTGCCGAACCTGCGGACGTCGCGCCCTTACCTTCTCCGGAGCCTCCATGAACGCACGTTTGATCGTTTCGCTCGTCGCGGGAGCCGCTTCGAGCGGCGCACCCCTCGCCCCGGCCAACGCGCAGTCCGCGCTGCCTCCATCGGTAGAGGCGAGCATCGTCGAGATCGAGCCGCTCGTCATCGACTGGCGCCGCGACATCCACGAGCACCCCGAGCTCGGCAACCGGGAGTTCCGCACCGCCCGGATCGTCGCCGACCACCTCCGGTCGCTCGGGATCGAAGTGCAGACCGAGGTCGCGCACACCGGCGTCGTCGGCGTGCTGCGCGGAGGCAGGCCGGGCCCGACGGTGCTTCTGCGGGCCGACATGGACGCGTTGCCCGTCACGGAGCGGGTGGACCTGCCGTTCGCGTCCAGGGTGACGGCCACGTACAACGGCGCCGAGGTGGGCGTCATGCACGCTTGCGGTCACGACACTCACGTGGCGATCCTGATGGGAACCGCGTCGGTGCTGGCCGGCATGCGCGACGATCTTCCCGGGACCGTCAAGTTCATGTTCCAGCCGGCCGAGGAGGGGGCGCCCGAGGGCGAGGACGGCGGCGCCGAGCTGATGGTGCGCGAGGGGATCCTGTCGGACCCCGACGTCGACGCCGCGTTCGCGCTCCACGTGTGGTCGAAGGGCGAGGTGGACAACATCTACTACACGCCCGGCGGGGTATGGGCGAGCGCGGATGCGTTCAGGATCGTCGTCAGCGGCCAGCAGACCCACGGCGGGTACCCCTGGAACGGCGTCGACCCCATCGTGATCTCCGCCCAGATCATCACGGCGCTACAGACGATCGTGAGCCGCGAGATGAAGCTGATCGACGCGGCCTCCGTCGTGACGGTGGGCAGGATCGAGGGCGGCGTGCGCTCCAACATCATCCCCGAGCAGGTCACGATGGACGGAACGATCCGCGCGCTCGAGCCGGAGCACCGCCAGCAGATCCACGGGCGCGTACGCGCGCTGGCGACCGGCATCGCGGAGAGCATGGGCGGCAAGGCCGAGGTCACGATTCCGGTGGGACTCGGCTACCCGGTGACATACAACGACCCGGACCTGACCGCGCGCATGGTCCCGGTCCTGGAGGGGATCGCCCCGGGGCGGACGCACCTGACGCCGGCCGAGACCGGCGCGGAGGACTTCGCGTTCATCGCCGAGAAGGTACCCAGCGTCTACATCCAGATCGGCGGGCGTCCCACCGACGTGGCGGAGGAGGACGCGGCCGACCACCACACCCCCGACTTCTTCATCGACGACAGCGGGCTGGGACTGGGGGTGCGCGCGCTGACCGCCATGGCGCTGGAGTACATGCGCGCGCACGCGGCGCCGTAGGACCGGTCCCGCGGAAGTACGCCTATTCCGGGACGGTGAACGGCACCCAGTAGACGGTGTCGTCCCAGCGCAGCTCGAGGCGCCCCCCTTCGGTCGCCGCCACCGCGCGGATCTCGAACACCTCCACGCGCTCGTCGAGGTGGGCCCTGCGCATCTGCACGCGCGCCTGGTCCAGCGACTCGTCATAGCTCTGGCCGCCCTGCCCCGTCTGACGGTTGATGATCAGCGTGCCGCCGTCCTCCTCCGGGATCGACGAGAGCGTATAGTCACCGGCCGGAACCGATTCCCCGCCGATGACGATGTCGCGGTCGATCGACAGGTGCGTCGCGCGGTTCGCGCCCGTCCGCCACCACGTGCCGTACTCCAGGAGGCCGCCGAAGATGGCCCTGCCGCGGCGTTGGGGCGTGCCGTAATCGCCCGTGAAATGGACCCCGGCGACGACGTCGTCGATCTCCCCCCGTCCAGAGAGCTCACCCAGCGGCCGGTGGGCGAAGCGCGCACCCACCGCGTCGCGATCCAGCGCGTCCGGTCCGAGACGCGTCAGGTCGTAGGCGCGCGTCGAACCGGTGCCGTCCAGTGCGAGGATGCGGCCCTCGGCGTCCAGCTCCATCGTGGACACGCCGCGGCTGGGATGGCGAAGCCCCCAGGTGCCGTCCTCGTTGCCGACGAGGCCGAAGCGCATGCCCCGGCCCGTGAAGGTCGCGAGCTCGTCCGGCAGCTCGCCCCGCGCGGCGTGCCAGCGCAACGCCATCTCGAAGGGCCAATGGAGCACGTCGACGAAGGGTACGGATCCCGGAGCGGCGGCGAAGTCGCGCGTCTCGGGTCCGTCGTCCCCTTCGCTCCAGGTCACGAGCGTACGCTGGGCGCCGGACCCCTCCAGCTCGACGGTCTGGACGAGCGGCGCCGACGCGGTCCCGCCGGAGTGCACCCGCTCGGAATACGCCGTGACGTCTCCTGCCTCCGACATCTCCAGCCGGTATTCGCGGAACGTCGTGCGCGAGCCGCGGATGAGCGCGTCGGCCTCGACCCAGCCGTCGCCGAACTCGACCCATTCGATCGCCAGCGTGTCGTCGCCGATGAGGGTGAGGAAGGTGGCGCGCTCGGTCGGCGCCGCCGCGTCCCCGGGAACGATCGGCGGCGTCGCGGCGGGATTCTGCGAACACGCGAGAGCCGCCGCGGCGATCGGCGTAGTCAGCAACGGGACTGCGTCTCTCCAGGTCACGGGGGCCTCCGGTCGTGGGGTTCGAGGCGATCTTCTCATCGCGTTCGGAGTTTCCGGATGCAAGGTTCCATCCGGTGAATAGGAATCTCGACCGCCGCTCCTTCGTTCTCCGCTCCTCCGCGGCCGCCGCCGCCCTCGCGGTTCCGCCCTCGCTGGCGGGCCTCGTCTCGGCGTGCACCGGGCGCGACGCCGCGGGCCGGATGGTGCTGCGAAACGCGAGGCCGGCCGTGGCGGGTCCCGGGGAAGGCGGCTACGGCCCTCTCGAGGCGGACACCGGCGAGGTGATCCTGCCCGCCGGATTCCAGGCGCGCGCCTTCGGACGGGTCGGGGACCCGATGGCCGACGGCAACCCGACCCCCATCGCGCACGACGGGATGGCGGCGTTTGCCTGGGAAGACGGCCGCGTCCGGCTCGTCAGGAACCACGAAGACGCGAACCCGGCGGGCTTCGGCCCCGCGCTGGCCACCGTGGCCTACGACCGGCTGGCCGGCGGCGGCACGACGACCCTCGAGCTGACCGCGGATCGCGAGCTGGTCTCGGACTGGGTGAGCCTGGCGGGGACCGCGGTGAACTGCGCCGGCGGGCCCACTCCGTGGGGGAGCTGGCTGAGCTGCGAGGAGACCGTCGTCGGCGCGTCGGAGGGGTTCGAAAGGACCCACGGCTGGATCTTCGAGGTTCCCGTCGCGGCGGCCGGGCCCGTGCCCGCCGTTCCGCTGACGGCGATGGGCCGCTTCCAGCACGAGGCGATCGCGGTCGATCCGCGCACGGGCATCGTCTACGAGACCGAGGACAACGACTTCCGGTCCGGGGACCGGGGGCGGCCCGGGTCCGGGTTCTACCGCTTTCTGCCGGACGAGCCGGGCCGCCTCGCCGCGGGCGGACGCCTTCAGATCGCGACGGTTGCCGGGGAGTTCTCGCTGCAGCTCTTCCGGGGCACGCAGGCCGGCATGGGGATCGGCTCGACGTTCCCGATCGTCTGGCGCGACCTCGACTTCGTGGACCCGGATCCGGAGGACCGGTTGCCCCTCGAGCTGCGACGCGGGGCGCTCTTCGAGCACGGTCTCGCGAAGGGCGCGGCGGTGTTTCGCCGCCTCGAGGGCTGCTGGTACGGCGACGGCCGCATCTTCTTCCACGACACGAGCGGCGGCGCGGCGAGCCAGGGCCACGTCTGGGAGTACGAGCCGGCCGCTGCCGAAGGCCGGAGAGGAGCTGACGACCGGGGCACTCTGCGGTTGCTCTTCGAGTCACCCGGTGCCGAAGTCCTGGACCAACCGGACAACCTCACGGTCAGCCCGCGGGGCGGTCTCGTCCTGTGCGAGGATGGGGCGGACCGCCAGTACATGCGCGGGCTGACGCGCGAGGGCGCGATATTCGATTTCGCGTTGAACAACCTCAACGCGAGCGAGTTCGCGGGCGCAACGTTCAGCCCCGACGGACAGACCCTGTTCTGCAACATCCAGGGGTCGACCCGCGGGTCGGTGGCGGACGCGCAACCGGGCGTCAGCCTGGCGATCTGGGGGGACTGGGAGCGCGGCGCGCTCTAGCGTGGCGACGCACTCGCTCTCCCCTAGCCCTCCGCTTCCAGGCCCGCGTCGAGCGCCTTGTCTATGCGCGCGACGGACTCGGCCAGGTGCGCGCGCGTGTACGGGTCCCCGCTGGTCGCGGACCGGAGGCGGTCCTTCAGCTGATTCAGCTCCCAGCGCGCGACCGAGCGCGCGTCCGCCGGCGTGCCGTCCGCCGGATCGACGAGCAGCTCGGTCATCGCGTCCAGGTAGGCACGCTGCAGGTCGCGCCGCGACCCCGAGATGGCGCGGGCCCCCAGGTCGCTCCAGATCGCGCCGGTGAGCGCGTCGAACAGCTCCGGGATGCTCACGACCTCGGCCTGGCCGAACTTGGTCTCGCCGTCGCGGATGCGCGCGAGCCGGGACGCGTCGAGCAGCTGACCCAGCACGCTCGACTGGAGGTCTAGCACGAGCGTGTGATAGGGGAAATCGAAGCGCCCACCGATGGTCGACCGCATGTCCCAGCCGGCGCGCCTCTCGGGGCCGAAGGCGCGCAGCGTCTCTCCGCTGAGCGTGAGCGCGTTGGCCGCGAACACGCGATCGACCAGCAGTTGCAACGCCTTCTCCTGTTCGGCCTTCGGGACGTTCACGAAGGGGTCCCGGCCGTCCCCGACGCGGTCCCGGTTCATGTACTGCCCGCCGATGTACTTGACCGCGGGAGCCACCGCGCGCGCGTACTCGTTCAGCAGCTGGGCGAAGGCGTTGCGCATCTCCGCGTACGGGGTGTTGTCCAGCAGCACGTACTCGGGCAGCCGCTCCCACGTGCCGCGGATGAGCGCGCTCCGCTCGGCGCCCCACGCGAGGGGGTCCGCGCCCAGATCGTACACGTTGATGGTCGGGTCGAGCGCACCCGGGCCGCCGGACTCGTTGCCGAACATGTGCTCCTGCATCGACACCTCGCGGGCGATGCGGTCGGCGTCCGCCTGGTCGTTCGTGTATGCGTAGCCGATCACCCAGCGGTCGTAGGAGCCCGGGTGGGTCGTGTACCAGTCTCCGTTCAGTCCGCTCGACGCGATGTTGATGGTGGGATACTCCATCACCGAGCTGAAGACGCCGTTGCGGCCCGTGAAGTCGGTATCGTGGAGGAGGGCGTTGGGCGTGCTCGCCGAGGAGCGGAAGTTGTGCTGCAGGCCGAGCGTGTGCCCCACCTCGTGCATCACGACCCAGATGGTGAACTGCCGCAGGATCTCCTCCGGCACCGGCGCTCCCGGATCCGCGTCGCCGCGGGCAGCCAGCAGCAGGCCGGCGAGCGCCCCCTGCGCCTCCAGCGCGGCGCCGAAGCCCGGCAGCTCGACGCCGGAGCTGTTCGCGTCGGGAGCCGCGAACGCCCCCACGCCGAGCGCCTGTTCGAAGGCCTCCGCTGCGGTCATCGGGTTGATCAGGTTCCGCCACGTGTTGCGGAAGCCCATGAACATGTTCGCCTCGAAGAGGATGTCGGCGTCGAGCGTCTCGCCCGTGCGCGGATCGACCTTCGAGGGGCCGATCGCCCCGTAGCCCGGGGCGTCGGACGTGTTCCAGCGCAGGGTGGAATACTGCATGTCGTCGGGATCGGCGCCTTCCGGCAGGTCGCGCGCGACCACCGCGCCCTCCCAGCCCGCCGCCTCGAACGCGGCGTTCCAGCGCTCCACCCCCTCCTTGAACCAGCCGCGATACTGGTCGGGAACGTTGTGGTCGATGTGGTAGACGATCGGCTGGACGGGCCGCCAGCGGTCGCCGGCCTGCTCGCCGCGTTCCAGCCGCCAGCGGTTCACGAAGCGCCGGAAGAAGGTGCTGTCTTCGGCGCTGAAGTCCTTGTGGACCGTCTGGAAGTTGCCGAGCCGCTCGTCGGCTATCCGCCGCTCCATCGGCCTCTCGGGGAGCCGCGCGAGGGTGTAGTGCACGGACACGGAGATGTAGCGCCCGTCCGGAACCGACGGCAGCCCGACCGGCTCGCCCGGCTTGAACGTCAGGCGGGCGCGGATGCCGATGTTGTCCTGGAAGCCCTTGGTTTCCTCTATGAAGCTCCGATCCCTGTCGAAGGCGACGGTGCCGGGCTGGCCCGGGCGCGTGGAGGCGACGTCGCGCAGGCTCCAGCCGACGCCGGAGAGGTCGGAAAGGAACCACGCCGTCGCGTCGATGAGCGCGGCCTCATCGTCGTCGCGGGTCGCCTCCACCTTCGCGGTCTCGACCACGGACGACCCGATGGTGATGTCCACCGCGTCACTGGCGCGCGCGTCGCCGTCCGCGCCGAACCGATGCGGGCGCTGGACGAGGTAGACCTGGTCGCCCCGACGCTCGAGCGCCATCAGGTCCATCTCGAAGTAGGTCAGGGTCGTGCCGCCGAAGAGCCCGGCGGCGCCTATGCCCTGCGCCAGGCGCGTGTCCAGCAGGAAGTCCTGCCCGAACTGCTCCGGCCGCACGGCGAGGTAGAGCGTGCCGTCCTTGGAGTACGTATCGAAGAAGCCTTCGGTGCGCTCGGCGCCCTCGACGAGCTTTTCGAAGGATTCCTTCCGGTCGCCTTCGCCTTCGCCTTCGTCCTGCGCCGCCGCGGCGGCCGGGACCGCCAGCGCGAGCGCGGTGGCGAGCGCCGCCCTTCGCAGCCAGACGCCTTCTTCGGTGCAACGGATCATTTTCGCCTCCGGAGATCGAACGAGAACCCGGTCAGTGTCGGTCGAGTGGTCGGGCGGGACAAGTGGGCGCGGCCCTTCGGCGCGCACGCGCTTCGTCATAGATGGCGAACACGGCCTTTCGGGTTGCGGCCGGCCCGCGCGGCTCCCCTCCCCGACACCAGGCCGAGCGCTTCCAGCACCCCGCCCAGCAGCCCGACGGCGGCGATAGTCCAGGCGAAGACGGATAGGGAGAAGGCGAGCGCCTGTCCGCCCGGCACGCCGTACGGCGCGAGCAGGGCGAAGAGGGCGGCGTCCCTGACTCCCAGCCCGGCGATCGCCACCGGCAGCATGGCCGCGAGCATCGCCGCGGAGCGGATCCACGCCACCGTCAGCAGGGACAGCTCCAGCCCCAGCGCGACCGCCAGCGCCTGGTAGCCGAGCACCCCGATCAGGTGCGCGAGCAGGGACAGGACCGTGACGCCCCCGAGCGTAGCGGCGGACAGCTCCCTCGACCGGGCCGCGGCGCGAGCGAGCGCGAACCTCGGCGGAAGCCTCCTCGCCAGCCACTCGATCACCCCGGTCGCGCGCCCTCCGAGCAGGGCCGCCACCGCGAGCAGCAGCACGGCGAGGGACCCGGCCATCACCGCCAACGCCGCCCGTCCGGTAGCCGGGTCGGCCAGGAGCCACGCCGCGACGCCGACGGCGCACAGCGACGCGGTGGCCGCGAGCCGGTCCAGCACGATAGCGATCGCACCCCCCGAGTACTCCTCGTTGGGCCGGGCGATGCGGTAGTACCGCACGGCCGCCGCGGTCACGTTCCCGGCGGGCAGGAACATGCCGTAGAACAACGCCGCGAGGTTGATGCGGAACAGCGCCGGCAGAGATGGGCCCAGCCCGTAGGCGTTCGAAAGCAGCTTCAGCCTGGCGGCCACCACGAACTGCGAAAGCAGCGTCAGGGCGAACGCCGCGGCGGCCCACGCTGGGTGCGTGGCGCCGATCGCGTCGATGATCGCCGACGCCGAGACCGCCCTCACCAGGAACGCGAGCACGATCGCCGCCGCCGCCCAGCGGATCACGAAGGCGGTCCTGGATCGGCGTCCGACGGCTCGATCGGGTCCCGGCTCAGCCGCCAACGGCTGCCACGGCGGGGTCGAACATGGGCTCGCCGCGCAGGTGGGCGGGGGGTTCCCGCCCCAGCATGCGCAGGATCGTCGGCGCGAAGTCGATGAGGCGCGCGCTCTCCCTGCGCGGCGACCAGTCACCGTTCGCCACGATCACGATGCCCCGCTCCGAGGGGTGGTCGGGCAGCTGTCCGTGGTTCGCCCGATGGCGGGGGTCGCGTCTGCGCGGTCGCTGTTCGGCACTCGTCAGGCCGAGGTAGAGATTGGCCAGCGGCTGATAGAAGTCGTGCGGGAAGAACGCCACTCCGTTGTCGGCGATGGCGTACAGCTCGCCCCACGAGGAGTCCGGGAAGGCGACGTCGAACCGCGCCATCTCCTCCCAGGTGAACAGGTGCAGGTCGGGGACCTGGCGCAGGGCGGCCGTTATCGCCGCGCGCGCCTCGTCGGTCTCGAACCAGAAGCGCGCCTGCCCGATCTCGATGAAGTAGTGGTAGTCGCGCCCGCGCACCCCGCTGCTCCGAAGGGCCGTGAGCAGGTCGATCGTGCGCCGGATGGGTTCCTGCCCGTGATCGACGAGCAGCACCATCGTCACGTTCTCCGCCGAGCACCGCGTCCGGAGCGCGGCCACGAAGTCGTCCAGCAGGCGCAGGTGCTCCTCCATGACCTCGGGTTGGTCCAGGTGCCAGTGGGAGAGCAGATCGAGCGCGTAGAACTCCAGGAAGTCCAGCTCGAGCCCATCGTCGGGGAGCGACTCGAGCAACGACGGGATGTCGGTCCAGTGACGGGTGAAGCGGTACCTGGCCCGGTCCCCGACCCAGTCGAACACCGTCCCGGACTCCGGGCCTCCCAGGTCCCCGTCCTGACGCCGGGTGTACTTGAAGCGGTGCTGGTTGAAATGCCGGCGGCGGCGCCAGGGGATCGCGGCGAGGTCGTAGCTGGCGTCGAACAGGTGACGCACGCATTGCAGCGTCGTCGTGACGACGTCGGGGACCGCGGACAGTAGGCGGGTCAGCGCGTCCTCCTTGACGTCGCGCTTGAGGCTCACCTGCCAGACGCCGTGCTCGTGGGGCCACACGCCCGTGATCAGGCTGGGCACGAGCTCCGTGGACGGCAAGGTGCGCAGATCTACCGCCGGCCGGTCCCGGACGAGACCGTGTATGACGGGGGACACCTCCTCGGTGACCCGACGGAGGTCCAGGCCCGGCACGTACAGGACGAAGACCCGGCGGTCGATTGTTGGCATGGCCCGCTCTCGAGATGCAGGATCGGGTCCCGCCAGCGCCGGCGATCCGGATCGGGACGCCTCTGCCGGGGTAGCGCGGGGGGCGGGGCTGCCGCAACCGCCGCGGAGTGGGCGGGCTGAGCGTGCGGGAGCGTCGCGCGTCCGCCCCCGGGAGGACGCGATGGGCTGGTACCTGAGGGTTTTGAAGCGCTACGCCGACTTCCGGGGCCGTTCGCGGCGGCGCGAGCTGTGGACCTTCCTGCTCCTCAGCGCGTTCCTGTCATTCGTGCTGAGCTCCATCGACACGCTGCTCGGCGCTGGCTCCAACGCGGGATACGGCCTGCTTTCGGGCATCTACTGGCTGGCGATCTTCCTCCCGACGCTGGCCGTGATGGTCCGCAGGTTTCACGATACCGGGCGCTCCGGGGCGTGGCTGCTGCTTCTGCTCATCCCGATCTTCGGGTGGTTCGCGCTCCTCGCATTCTGGACCGCCGACGGCGAACCCGGCGCCAATCGATTCGGCCCGGACCCCAGGGCCGTCCACGCCTGAAGGGAAGCGAACGATCGTCGACGTGCGGATGAAGTCGGGCGAGCCGGCGCGCGACCGCGTCCCCGCGGTCGAGCCCGGTCCCAGGCTGTACCGGGAACTGGCGTCCTGGTGGCCGCTGCTATCGGCACCGGAGGATTACGAAGAAGAGGCGTCGTTCTACCTTCGGGTGCTCCTCGACGGCTGCGCCGGAAACCCCGAGTCGCTCCTGGAGCTGGGCAGCGGCGGCGGCAACAACGCCTCGCACATGAAGGCGGCGTTCCGCGACGTGACGCTGGTCGATCCTGCGACGGCTATGCTCGACGTGAGCCGGCGCCTGAACCCGCGGTGCGAGCACGTGGAGGGCGACATGCGCTCCGTCCGGCTGGATCGGGAGTTCGACTGCGTCTTCGTCCACGACGCGGTGGACTACATCACGAGCCTGGGCGACCTGCGCCGAACGTTCGAGACGGCGTTCGTCCACTGCCGGGACGGCGGCGCCGCGGTCTTCGCTCCCGACCACCTGCGCGACACGTTCCGGCCGTCCACGAGCCACGGCGGTCACGACGGACCCGAGCGCGGGCTGCGCTACCTGCAGTGGACCTGGGACCCGGACCCCGAGGACTCCACGTACGTCACGGACTACGCGTTCCTGCTCCGCGAGGGAAGCTCCGTGCGGGTCGAACACGACCGCCACGTAGGCGGGCTGTTCCCGCGCGCCGACTGGCTCCGCCTGCTCGCCGACGTCGGCTTCGAAGCGACCAGCGTCCCGTTCGAGCACAGCGAGCTCGCCGACGCCGTCGAGGTTTTCGTGGCGCGCAAAGCCGTAGCGACTGACACGGCGAGGTAGCGGTGCGCCGCGGAACCGGCCCCGGGGCCGTTGCGCCATCCCGCCTCGCCGACGCAGGTTGAAATCGGGCGGGCTTCCCCCATGGAAACCGCGGCCCGATCCCCTTCCGAAGGAGCAAACATGGCCAAGGAACTGCGCTGCGCCGACGTCGGGATGGACTGCGACTACGTCGCGACGGCCGCCACGACCGAGGAGTTGATGGGCAAGGTCGCCGCGCACGCGGCAGCGGTCCACGACATCCACGAGATCACCCCGGAGCTGGAGGCGAAGGTCGCCTCGGTCATCCGCGAAAAGCCCGACGCATAGCTCTGCCCAGGAGGCCCCGGCGGCCGACGTCGGCGCGCCGGTCCTCATCGGCTATTTTCCGAAGCGGCGGACGCCGCGCCCCGACTGGCTCGACGCCCCGGGCGTACACGCGGTGTGCAGCGTGGCCGAGTGCATCGCGCCCGGGCCGGATGGCTGGATCCAGGCCTGGCGGCACAACGAGTGGGGCTACTACCGCGACCCGGCCACCGCCTGGAGCGTGGTCCCCGACGGGGAACGCGCGAACTTCGACCTGCACGCCTACGAGCTCGTCCCCGTGCGGTACGTGGAGGGCGCGCCCGTGCCCTTCGCGGTCGGCGCGGACGGCGTGCGCGCCCTGGATGCCACCTTCCGCGCCCTCGGCTACGACGTCGTGAGCCGCGGAGAGAGCGACTTCTTCGAGTGCTCGCCGCTCTCCTGCAACGCCTGGGCGACGGAGGTCGGTGCCAACCGGCACTGTCTCGTCGACGACCTGGACGCCGCCCTGCGCATGGCCTCCATCGCCGAGACGAGTCGCTGCGAGCCGGGAGATTATCACGTGATGCGCGTGTGGAGCCGATCGCCGGACGGCGGACGTGCCGCGGATGGACCCGAGCCGGGCGGCGGAGACGCCAGCGGCGCGGCGCGGTAGCCGGTGCGGCCCACCTGGCTCTGGTGGAGCAGCGGCAAGGACAGCGCCTGGAGCCTGCACGTCCTGCGTTCCGCGCGCGAGTTCGAAGTGACCGCGCTCGTCACTACGGTGACGCCGACGTTCGGCCGCGTCGCGATCCACGGAACGCGGATCGAGGTGCTGGAGGCGCAGGCCGCGGCCGCGGGACTGCCGCTGCGTACCATAGACCTTCCCTACCCGTGCACGAACGCCGAGTACGAGTCCGCGGTGGCGCCCATGCTGGATGCGGCGAGGGAGGCGGGTGTCGAGGCGATGGCGTTCGGGGACCTGTTCCTGGAGGACGTGCGCGCGTATCGCGAGGCCCTGCTCGCGGGCTCGGACGTGGAGCCGGTCTTCCCCATCTGGGCGCTGGACACGGAGATCCTCGCTCGGAGCATGATCGACGAGGGCGTGGAGGCGTGGATCACCTGCCTCGACCCGAAGCGGCTCGGCGCGGAATTCGCGGGCCGTCGCTTCGACCACGAACTCCTGGATCGGTTGCCGGAAGCCGTCGATCCCTGCGGGGAGGGAGGAGAGTTCCACACATGCGTCACCGACGGACCCATGCTGGCGGAGCCGATCACGGTCCGCGCGGAAGACGTCGTCGAGCGCGAAGGCTTCGTGTACGCGGACCTGTCCCTGGCGCGCTCCTCGTAACCGTCCTGGTCGCCGCGTGCGCGGGCGGCGACGGCGCCGACGATGGACGGGCCGGCGTGGACGAGCCGCCGACGCTCGACGCCCGCGAACCGGGCTCCCGCGGCGGAGCGGACGAGGTGGGGAGCGGGCTCACGGGGGTGTGGACCGTAGCCGGCCACTGGCGCGCCGACGTCTCGGCGCTGGCCGAGGAGGAGGCCGAGGCCTGGCGCGGGCGTTCGCTTCGGCTCGTCGATTGGGAGGCGCTGGTCCCCGGCAACCGTTGCGCGCAGCCCGCATACCGGACCGAGTCGCTGAGCGCCGAGGCGTTCGTGAGCCGCTTCGACTCGTGGCCCGCGGACCTCATCCTTCCCGTCACCGACGGCCGGGTGGAGGTCATGACGGTGACTTGCGATGGGAGCGACTGGGTCGCCCCGGGGGCAACCATGATCCGCGTCGACGCGGACCGCGCGCTGACGGTCTGGGACGGCGTGTTCTTCGCGCTGGACCGCGACCACCAGGCCGAAGCGGTGGATTTCCGGGCGGTGGGCAACGAGCCCGGATGGCTGCTCGAGGTCGTGGAGGGCGAGCGCATCCGGTTCCGGTACGACTACGGTGAAAGCGAGGCGTTTACGCCGGCGCCCGAGCCGGAGATCGCCGCGGAGACCGGCGGCATCACGTACCACGCCGTCACCGAGGCCGTAGACCTGCGCGTCGAGATTCTGCCGGAAAGTTGCCTCGATGACATGAGCGGGTTTCCGTTTCCCACCACCGTCAGCGTGACCCTCGGGGACCGCACGTTCCGCGGGTGCGGCGGCCCTCGCCCAGACACCGATTGAAGCCATCGGGCCGTTCCCCCCGCCTGGCGCCTCGGCGGGTCGCGGCGGTGCTGGCGGCGGCGCTCGTTTTGCCGGCCTGCTCCGCTCTCGGCGGACCCGGCGTTCGCGCGCTGTCGGTCGGAGGCTGGTTCGCGAGCTGGCGGACGCACCCGGACTCGGTGTCGCTCGAAGGGGTGGACGACGTGTTCTATGCTTTCGCGACGCCGACCGCCGAGGGAGCGCTGGACTCGATTCCCCACCCAGACCGGCTGCGCGCGCTGGTCGCCCGGGGCCGCGCCGATGGCTTCGGCGTCCATCTTTCGGTCGGCGGCTGGAACGACGGCGACGACACCGCGTTCGAGACGCTCGCGGCGGACTCGGCCTCGCGCCGCGAGTTCGCGCGGTCGGTCGCGTCGGTCGTCGAGGAGTACGGCCTCGCCGGCGTGGACATCGACTGGGAGCATCCCGACCCTGGCCCCTCCGCGGGCAATTTCGTCGCCCTGATCCGAACCGTCGCCACCGCGCTCGCCCCGCTCGGCGCCGAGCTCGGCATCTCGGTCGCGGGCGCGTGGGCGTGGGGGGGCGACGGCATCCGGCCGGAGGTGTTCGACCTGGTGGACCGCGTGCACGTCATGGCCTATTCGGGCGGCTACGGGCCGCACCACTCCTCCTACAGGTACGCCCGCAGCGCCATCGACCTCTACCTGGACATGGGCGCGCCCGCTGCCAAGCTGTACCTTGGCGTCCCATTTTTCGGACTCACGCCGGAAGGCGATTCGAAGCTCTATCGGGAAATTCTCTCGGACGATCCCGCCGCCGCGGAGGGGGACAGCGCGGGGGCGTACTACTTCAATGGAGAGGCGACCCTGCGTCGCAAGGTACGACTCGCCGCTCAGGAAGGGTTGGCGGGCTTGATCGCGTGGGACCTGGCCGCCGACGCGGCGGGGCCGGGAAGCCTCCTCCGCGTTCTGGTGGACGAAGCGAAATAGCCCGATTCCAGATCGGCGGCGGCGCCTCCGCTTGATCCCACGGGCACTGACCCGACAGGTTGCTCCGATGAGCCCGAATCGAAGGACCCCGCCGCATGCCGGAGACCGGATGACCGACGACGTTTCGACGACCAGGCGCGCGAGAGCAACGTTCGACGTGGTGGGCTGGGACCCGGGGGTCCCTCCATCCGGCGAGGGGGCGCCGTCGGGACCGCTGCACTCCACCGCGGTCGTCAGCAAGGAGTTCCGCGGGGACCTGACCGGGACGAGCGTCGCGGATCTGCTGATGTGCCAGGCGAACGCCGCCGACCTGGCCGCCGGCGCCGGGTACATCGCCTCGGAGCGGGTGGACGGCGCCCTGGAAGGCCGCGAAGGCACCTTCGTGCTGCACCACTGGGGTGTGAGCGTCGAGGACGCCCGGGAAACCGGGGGCCACGTCGTTCCCGGCTCGGCGACCGGTGAGCTGGAGGGTTTGCAGGGCCAGGTCCGAATCAGCGTCAACGAGCGCGGCGATCACACGTTGACGCTCGACTACGAGCTGCCGTCGTGAACGGCGGCCCATCCCTCATCAGGAGGAAACGTATGAACGTGCGCTCGATCATAGCGCTCGTGCTGGCGCTCGCGGTGGGCGCCTGCGCTCCGGCCGACGACGCCGCCATGGACGACATGGATGACATGGACGATGCCGGCATGGTGGATGACGATCCCGACCTCGCGCCCGCGGGTCCGGCGACGGGTTTGCCGGCCGGCTACGCGGTGCGCCTGGACAACGAGGACGCCGCCGCCGCGGACTACCACGTCGAGGAGCTGGACGGCGGCATGATGGTCCGCACCGGCCCCGGCGGCATCCTGTACGATGCGCAGAACGTGCCCGCCGGCGACGACTACACGGTCTCGGCCACGTTCACGGAGGTCGGCGCGCCGGCCGGCCACCGCGAGGCGTACGGCCTGATCATCGGCGGCTCCGACCTGGGCGGCCCGGCCCAGCGCTACACCTACTTCGTGGTGCGCGCGGACGGACGCTACCTTATCAAGAAGCGCGACGGCTCCGAGACGATGGACGTCACGGACGGCTGGCAGGAGTCCGACGCGGTCGTCGCCGCGGAGGTGGACGGAGACGTGACGAACGCCCTGTCGATCGCGGTGCGCGGCGACCAGGCGCGTTTCTCCGTCAACGGCACCGAGGTCGCGGCGTTCGCCACCGCGGAGCTGGACGTCGACGGCGTCGCGGGCGTACGCGTCAACCACAACCTGAACGTCCGCGTCGAGGACTTCACGGTCGGAGCGTAGGCGCAGGGAGGCGCGGCGGGGGGACGCGTGAAGGTCCTCCTCCCAGGGGGGTCCGGCCAGGTCGGGACCCTCCTGGCGCGCGCCCTCCTGGCCGACGGACACAAGCCCGTCGTCCTCAGCCGGTCGCCCGCGCCCGCTCCCTGGCCCGTCGTGCAGTGGGACGCTCGCACGCTCGGGCCGTGGACCCGCGAGCTGGACGGGTCCGACGTGGTCGTCAACCTCGCCGGCCGCAGCGTGAACTGCCGCTACACCCCGGAGAACCGGGCCGCGATCATGAACTCGCGCGTGGATTCCACGCGGCTGGTCGGCCAGGCCATCGCGAAGGCAAGCTCGCCGCCGCGCGTGTGGCTGCAGTCCGGCACGGCCACCATCTACGCGCACCGCTTCGACGCCGCCAACGACGAGGCCACGGGACGCATCGGAGGCGAGGAGCCCGACGCCCCGGCGTCCTGGCGCTTCAGCATCGACGTGGCGCGCGCCTGGGAAGCGGAGGTCGACGCGGCGGACACGCCGGACACCCGCAAGGTCAAGCTCCGCTCCGCGATGATCATGAGCCCCGACGCCGGCGGCATCTTCGATACTCTCTTCCGCCTGGTACGCCTGCGCCTGGGCGGCAGAGCGGGAAGCGGACGCCAGTACGTGTCGTGGATCCACGACGCGGACTTCGTGCGCGCGATCCACTGGCTCATCGGCCGAGAAGACATCGACGGCGCGGTCAACATCGCCTCCCCGAACCCCCTGCCGTACTCGGAGTTCATGCGCGCGCTGCGCCGGGCCGCGGGGGTGCGACTCGGTCTCCCGGCGACGACGTGGATGCTGGAGATCGGCACGTTCCTGATGCGCACGGAGACCGAGCTGGTACTGAAGAGCCGCCGCGTCGTGCCGGGGCGGCTGCTCGACTCGGGCTTCGAGTTCCGCTACCCGGACTGGGAGGCCGCCGCGCGGGACCTCGTCGCGAGGAGCGCGTAGCGATGGCCAAGGGCAAGAAGTCGATCTACGCCGCGATCGTCGGCAACTTCCTGATCACCGAGCGAGCGCAGCCCGGCGACGGCGCAAGCCAGCCCCGATGAGAGGCGGGCGTTTCGGACGCGGCCGCGCTAGATTGTGATGCAGGCGCGGCTCTCCGCCACGCCCAGGAAGCACCCACCCGCTGAACGCGCCGACCGGGAAACCACGGCGTCTCGTCGACCGCGAGCGCCGCCCGTCCGAGGGTTTCCCAGCCTGCCCCGGTGAGCCCTTCCTCTTCATTGTCGGGGGGTCCCCCCAAGCGCCGATCGAGGTGCACCATGAGCGACGTATTCGGTCAAGCCGATCCCGCCGTCGACGTCCCAGCGGTCCAGCAGGCGGTGGACGCAGGCGGCACGGTGGTCCTGCACGGCACGTTCAGCTTCGAGGACGTGAGCGTCGCGGGACCCGACCCCGATGAATCCCGGGTCATCCTGGTGTCGGCTGCGGTCGTCATTCGAGGAGAGGACGCCAAAGTCCTCGGCGGCGGCTCCGCCGCGCAGGGTGGGAGGCAAGCCGTCATTCGTGTCGACGCGCCGGGCGCCGACGTCACCCTCGAGGGCATCCGCTTCGTGGGGGGGCATATGGCGGCGATACGGGTCGGGCGGGCGGGCGACCTCCGCATCGCGGACTGCCGGATCGAAGACCTCGTTCCCTCCCTGGTCACCGGCGGGCCGGCTCCTCAGAACGCCGCGCTGGCGGTGGACATCAGGGGCGGACCGTTCGGGTCGGTGGAGATCCTCGACAATCGGATCATCCACGACGTCAACGGCGAGGATTCCTTCGGCGGCATCTTCGTCATCGGACGCTGCGACGACCTGCGTGTGGCGGGAAACCGGATCGACGGCTCGACCTCGCACGGGATGGACTTCCGGAACGTCGCGGGGCCGGCCCGCATCGAGGACAACGCGATCAAGACGGGAACGTTCGGCCGTGAAGGCACCCCCGGGAACTTCGTGAACGCGCTGCGCCTTCTTGGAACGGGCGCGTACGTGGTGGAGGAGAATCGCCTGGACTGCGGCTTCCGGAACGCCGCGGTCGTGCGTGTCGCCGCGACGACGGGGGCCATCGTGAGGAAGAACCAGATCGTCGCATCGGTTCCAAACGACCAGGTGCCGGGCGCACAGTGCGCCGGCGTGCAGGTCCAGGGATCCGCGTCAGGCAATCAGATCATCGAGAACCGCATTCGCGGGCGGTCGCGCGTCGCGATGTCGGTCATCCATTCCGACTTCCCGCTCGACAAACCGACGGGCACGAGCGGCAACCCGACGGACACGACCCTGCGGAAGAACAACCACGTCGACTTCGACGCCACGCTGGCCACCGCGGAGGTCGGTCCCGGCGCCCAGGACACGAAGCTGATCGGCGGGGGCGGGACCATCATCGACGAAGGGACGGGGACGGTGATCGACGGGGGGTTCCAGGTCATCCCGATCCCGATGCCGTAGCGGTGTCGCGGGCCCGCCGGGCGCGCGGTCCCGGTGGGCCCGTTTCCGGTGGAGGCGTTGGATGCGGGCGCGCAGTGGTCTCGACCGCGCTACCCCTCCCCCAGCGCCTCCTCGATCTCCGCCCACTCCTCCATCAGCCCCTCCGCGCTCGCCCTGAGCGCGGCCCGCTCCTCCTCCATCCCGCGCAGCTCCTCGGTGCGGCCGCCCTCGTAGGTCAGGGGGTCGGCGAAGGCGCGTTCGATCCTGGCGACCCGGGCCTCCGCCTCCTCGATGCGGGCCGTGATCTGGTCCCGCCGCTCGCTCAGGGCGGCGAGCTCCTTCGGGGTGAGCGCGGTCCTCGCGGCGACGGCGCCGTTCGCGCCATCCCCCCCGCGGCGCTTACCCCTGGCGACCTTCCCGCCCGCGCCAGGACCCCCGCTGCCCTGCGCTTTCCGGGCACCGTCCTCTTCGGTCCGCTTGCGGCCCGGACCCCCGTCCCCACGCGCCTTGTCCTTCCTCGCCTTCAGCACCACGCGGTCCACGTCCAGGTGGTCGTCGCCGGAGAAGTGCACGTACTCGTCGTAGCTGCCCAGGTAGTCCACGATCTCGCCCGGCTTGATCTCCACGACGCGCGTCGCGAGCTGCGACACGAACCAGCGGTCGTGCGAGACGAGGATCAGCGTCCCGTCGAACTCCCGCAGCGCCTCGACCAGCGCCTCGATCGCCTCCAGGTCCAGGTGGTTCGTGGGCTCGTCCAGGACCATCACGTTGGGGCGGTCGATGGAGAGCCGGCAGAACACCAGCCGCGCCGCCTCCCCGCCGGACAGCGCGGTGAGCGGCTTTTCGGCCTCCTCCCCGGAGAACAGCACGCGGCCCAGCTCGGCGCGGACCTGCCCTACCGTGCGCGCGGGAGAGTTGCTCATGATCCACCCTTCGGCGGTCCCGTTCTCCTCGCCGATCATCTCGTGGTGGTCCTGCGCGAAGTAGCCGGGCTGCGTCTCGTAGCCCCACTCCACCGTGCCCGCGTCCGGCTCCAGCTCGCCGACCGCGATCTTCAGCAGCGTCGACTTGCCGATCCCGTTGGGGCCCATGATAGCGAGCCGGTCGCCGCGCCGGACGAGGAGATCCACCCCGTGCAGCACCTGGTTGTCGCCGAACGCCTTGGTGATGCCTTCCAGCGTGAGCACCTCTCGCCCGCTCGGACGGCGCTGCTCGAATCGGAAGTTGGGGTAGCGTCGTGAGCTCGGCGCGAGCGGCTCGAGCGCGTCGGCCTTCTTCTCGATGAGCCGCAGCTTGCTCTGCGCCTGGCGCGCCTTGCTGGCCTTGGCGCGGAAGCGGTCCACGAACTTCCGATGGTGCGCGATCTCCTTCTCGCGCCCCTCGATCTCCTTCTCGCGGCGCTCCCGCTCGGCGGCCTTGGCCTCCATGAAGCGGGTGTAGTCGCCGTGGTAGAGCGTGATCGTCTCGTAGTCGACGTCCAGGATGTGCGTGGCGACGTTGTCCAGGAAGCGGTGGTCGTGCGAGATCACCACCACGGGTCCCGCGTAGTCCGCGAGGAACCGCTCCAGCCAGCGGATCGACAGGATGTCCAGGTGGTTGGTGGGCTCGTCCAGAAGCAGCGCGTCGGGCGATCCCGCCAGCACCTGCGCGAGCAGCACCCTGAGCTTGAAGCCGCCGGACAGGGTGGAGAGGGGCTGCCGGTGGACCTCGGCGGGCAGGCCCAGGCCCTCGAGGATCTCGGCCGCGCGCGCCTCGGCGGCGTAGCCGTCGTGCCGGACGATTGTATCCTCGAGGCGCGCGTAGCGGTCGGCGTCGAAGTGCTCGTGCGCGCCCGCGAGGACCTCCTCCTTCTCCACCAGCGCGTTCCAGAGCTCCGGGTTCCCCATCATCGCGACCCCCAGGATCTCCTGGTCCTCGTACAGGAACTGGTCCTGCCGCAGCACGCCGAGCTTGGCGCGGGCCGGGACCTGGACGGACCCCGCGCTGGGGTCGATGTCGCCCGTCAGGATGCCGAGCAACGTGGTCTTGCCCGAGCCGTTCGCGCCCACGAGCCCGTACCGCTCGCCCGGGTTCAGCAGGAACGAGGCGTCGCGGAATAGCGTCTGGTCGCCGAAGGACTTCGCGAGTCCGGAAACGGAAATCATGGCGGAGAATGTAGCGTAATGGAACGGCGACGTGGGACATTCAGATGCACGGCTCGAAGCAGCGTATGCTGCTGGCGACCGCTCTCCGGTGAGCCCCGCCGGGACCAGCTCCGTCCTGGGAGACGTCGATCAGGACATCGGTATCAAGAAGAAGCGCCAGGAACGACGCTCCCGTCGAACCAAACGAGGTATGCCCGCGAAAGCATCCGGCCCGCAGATCATGCCCGCCGCCGTCCTGACGGTGGCGGCGCACGCCGCGGTGCTCCTCGCGCACGAGATCGCACACCGGCGTCTCGGCGTCGACCTGCGCTTGTGGCAGACGGCGTTCGCGTACGTGGTGATCGTCGCGGGTCCGGTCGCCGGCGTTGTGCTCGCGCGGAAGCGTCCGCGCGCTGGCTTCGCCCTGCTCGCGCTCGCCATGGCCGCCGCCCTGCTGTTCACGCTCTACCACCATTACGTGGGCGTGTCGCCGGACAACGTCGCTCACCTGCCGCCCGGAGGCGCGCGCCCGCTCTTCCGCTGGACGTCCGCGCTGCTGGCGCTGCTGGAGGCCGCGGGCGCCTGGGTGGGGTGGCGGGGCTGGAAGGCCTCGCGCACCTTGGCCTCGTGACCACGGCCGTCTCGCGAGCCGCACTTCGAACACGACCAGAGGAGCAGCACTACCGATGAGCGATGCAGTCGCCGCGCAGGAACTCGACGCCGCCACCGCGCAGGAGTCCCTCGAGGAGTTCCTGGCCGGCGAGATCACCCGCATGTACGACGAGGTCGCGGAGTACCCCGAGGGGGAGTTCCACTTCTTCCACGGGCGCGAGGCCGCGGAGCTGTTCGAGTACGATCCGGGGGCGCTGGACCGCGCGCCGGAGGGCTCGGTCGCGTCCTTCGCCGGCGTGGGCAATCCGCATCTGCGCGCCGGGCTGCAGCCGGGCGAAACGGTGCTGGACCTGGGGAGCGGGGCGGGCCTCGACGCCCTGATCGCGGCCGAGACTGTGGGGCCAGAGGGCCGGGTGATCGGCGTGGACCTCAACCCGACGATGTGCCGGCGGGCGAAGGCGAACGCTGCGGAGACCGGCGCCGCGATGGAGTGCCACGAGGGCCGCATGGAGGACATCCCCCTCCCCGACGACTCGGTGGACGTGATCCTCTCGAACGGCGTGATCAACCTCTCGTTCCGGAAGCGGAGGGTGATGGAGGAGATGTTCCGGGTGCTCAGGCCGGGCGGCCGGATCTCCATCACCGACATCGTGAGCGCGAAGCAGCTCACCCAGGCGATCGTCAACGACCCGAAGCTGTGGGCGTCGTGAATCGGGGGAGCTCTCCCGGAGGGAGAGATGTTCCGGCTCCTGGAGCAGACGGGGTTCACGAAGGTGAGGAGCGCGGTCGTGCCGCGCTTCCGGTTCCGCAAGCAGTCCACGCAGAACTCCGCCGAGGCGTTCGGGGTGAAGTCCGTGATGATGACGGCGCTCAAGCCGGGCGAGGAATGACCGCGTCCGGTTCGCGGCGGTAAGGGGCGTTTTGGCGCCGTTGGACCTGGAGCCCATCGACCGGCGCATCGCCGACTTCATGAACAGGGTCGGCACGCCGGCGCTGCGCGTGTCGCTCGCGGTCGTGTTCGTGTGGTTCGGGCTCCTCAAGCCCCTCGGGATGTCCCCGGCCGCCGACCTGGTGCGCCAGACGGTGGGCTGGATGCCGTTCCTGTCGCCGGACGGCTGGCTAGGCGTCATCGGCTGGTGGGAGGTCGCGATCGGCGTGACGTTCCTGTTCCGCGCGACGGCGAGGATCGCGATCGCGCTGCTGGCCCTCCAGATGGTGGGGACCTTCCTGCCGCTTGCGATCCTGCCCGAGGTGACCTTCCAGCCCGGCCGCATCCCCTACGGCCTGACGATCGAGGGGCAGTACATCGTCAAGAACATCCTGATCATCTCGGCCGCGCTGGTGCTGGGCGGCACGGTGCGCGGGCGGAGGCCGCACGCGTAGCCCGAAGTCTCCGCCTTGCCGTCGGGCCGCCGACCAGCGTTGATTCCGGGCCATGTCCAAGCTGTACGACGAGCTGAAGCGCAGGAACGTGGTCCGCGTGGGCGTCGCGTACCTGGTGATCGGCTGGGTGATCGTGCAGGTCGTGGACACGATCGCGGAGCCGCTCTCCCTCCCGTCGTGGTTCGCGACCGTCGTCATCGTCCTGCTGGGCGTCGGCTTCCCGGTCGCGCTCCTGCTGGCCTGGGCGTTCGAGCTGACGCCGGAAGGGATCAAGCGGAGCGACGAGGTCGATCCGTCGATGTCGGTGACGCCGCGCACGGGCCGCACGCTCAATTACGTCACCGCGGCCGCGCTGGTCGTCGCCCTCGCCTACATCGCCTGGGACTCCGGCAGGGGACCGGCGGCCGACCCGGACGCGGAGCGCTCCATCGCCGTGCTCCCCTTCCGGGACCTGAGCCCGGCCGGAGACCAGGCGTGGTTCGCCGACGGCGTGGCGGACGCCATCCTCCACGACCTGTCCCAGTCGAGCGACCTCAAGGTCATCTCGCGCTCGTCCTCGTTCACCTTCCGGGACGACGCCCACATCCCTACGGTGGCGGCCACGCTGGGCGCCCGTTTCGTACTGGAGGGATCGGTGACCAGGGACCGGGACCGAGTACGGGTGATCGCGCAGCTCATCGACGGGAAGAAGGATTCGCACGTCTGGTCCGAGACCTACGACCGCGACCTGGACGACATCTTCGCGGTGCAGGACGAGATCGCGACCGAGATCGCGCGGGCGCTGAGCGTGAGCATCGGCGCGAGGGCGGGCGGCCCCCCGCCAAACCTGCGGACCTACGACCTGATCCTGCAGGCGAGGGCGGAACAAACGAACCGCACCGCGGAGGGCATCTACCGGGCGATCGCGCTGCTGGAAGACGCGGTGCGCGAAGCCCCGAGCTCCGCGGACGCGCTCGGCGAGCTGGCTATGGCGCGCCTGCTCGCGCTCTACTGGGACACGGAGATGACGGCCGCGCGCGCCGAGGCGCTGACCGAAGGGGCCGATTCCGCCGCCGACGCGGCGCTCGCGCTGAATCCCACCGACGTGGAGGCGCTCGTGGCGGCCGGCTCACTCGAGACCCGGCGCTACGAGTTCGAGCAAGCCGACGCGCTGTTCCGGCGCGCGCTCGCGGTCAGCCCTGGATCGGCCCTCGTCTACAACTGGTACGGCGACCTGTTCCAGATGTGGAACCGCGGGGCGGAGGCCCTGGCCATGGAGCAGAAGGCCGCGGAGCTCGACCCTCTGCAACCCGCGAACCACCTGAATCTCGCCATGGCCTACGAGATGGTCGGAGACCTGGAGTCCGCCGAGGCGGCCTACCGGCGAATCCTGGAGGTGGCCCCCGGGTTCCTTCGACGAGACCCGCTCACGCTCCTCTATCGACGGGGCAAGCTGGACGAGATGGAAGCGATGGCGCGCGCGGAGCCGGACTCGAAGACCAGGAGCGCCCATCTGCGGGCCAGCGCGATTCTCCGGCTGATGCACGATGGCGACCGCGACCGCGCCCGCCAGGAGGTGCGCGCCTGGTTGGACGAGGGCTCGGACGCGGGAACCCTTTGGATCGAGCGGCTCCTGCTGCTCACGGGCCAGCGGGACCTTTGGGCGGAGCGCACCCCGACCGAGGTCACGATTCTCCCCTGGGGCGGCTGGCAGCTAGACACCGACCCGGACACGCTCGCCGCTCACCCGGGGTACGCCGCGTTCATGCGTACGCCGCCCCGCGACAAGCTGCTCAAGGCGCGGGGGCACTGGGCGGAGGACGCGGGCGCTCCGCGGTAGGCCGACCGCATGGTGCTTCAAACCCTACGTACCGGCAGCATCACCCTCAGGGCCGTCGCCGCGGGCGACGCGGACGCGCTGCTGGCGCTCTTCGGCGACGCGGACCGGATGCGCTTCTGGGGGCACGGGCCGCTCGCCGGCCCGGAGGACGCCCGCGCCCTCGTGGAGCAGATCCGGGCGGGCGCCGAGCGCGGCGACCTGCGGCAGTGGGCGATCACCCTTTCGAGCGACGACGAGCTGATCGGCACGGCCACGCTCGCCGGCGTCGACGAGGAGCACCGGCGCGCGGAGCTGGGGGTCGCGTTGCGGCGGGAATGGGAGGGCCGGGGACTCGCCGCCGAAGCGGCCGGGGAGCTGATCCGGCACGCGTTCGAGGACCTCGGCCTGCACCGCGTCACCGCGGACGCCGACCCGCGGAACAGCGGCGCCATCGCCCTGCTCGAGCGCCTCGGCTTTCGCCGCGAGGGACTCCTGCGGGAGCATTATCGCCGCGACGGCGAGTGGCAGGACGGCGTTCTGTACGGGCTGCTGCGGACGGAGTGGGAAAGGCGGTCGGCGCTTCAGCGGCCCCGCGACCCGCCGGCACGCCGAACCGCATCGGACGCGTGAGCGCGCCACCGAGGGCCGAATGCGGATAATGCTACTCACCGTGACGCTCATCGGCCTTGCCGGCCGATCCGAGGCGCAGCAGGGCGGACTGGAGTGGTCGCTGAGCCTTCCGCCTGGACGCGGTGCGTTCGAGGACGCATGGCAACCGGGTCGCTGGCCGATGGGTGCGCACCCGGTCGCGGGACCCGACGGGCGATTGTTCATGGTGGGAATCGGCACCGTCTGGGAGTCTCTCGACGGGCTCGATTGGGAGATCGCCGGCCGCCTCCCGGATCCCGTGCGGGTGGGAAGCCAGTCGATCGAGCATTCGGGTCGGCTCTGGCTGATCGGAGGGCAGGTTGGCGAGGCGTTCGTCGCGACGGTATGGTCGTCAAGGGACGGACGCCGCTGGCGGCGGCACGCCGACGCTCCCTGGGCGGGGAGGCGCGGCGCGGCGCTCGCGTCCTTCCGGGGGTGGCTCTGGCTGTTCGGTGGAGAGAACGCCGCGCAACTCGACGATGTGTGGAGGACGCGAGACGGCATGGACTGGGAGCAGGTTACGGCGCGAGGCCCTTGGGCACCGGAGTCGCAGCCGGTTCCCGTGGTGTTTCGCGACTCGTTGTGGTCCTTTGGCGGAACTTCCTGGAACGCCCGCGATGCGGACGTGTGGGTCTCCGGCGACGGCGAGCGGTGGACGCGCGTGGTCGACTCCGCCGCGTGGGGGCCCCGTGTCTACGCGGGCGTCCTGGAGTTCGACGATCGACTCTGGATCCTGGGAGGCGTCCACCCCGACGGCCGCCGGTTCAACGACGTGTGGAGCTCACGGGACGGTCGGGAGTGGCGCCTGGCGAGCGCCGCAGCGCCCTGGACGCGCCGCGCCGGGAATCGCTCGGTCGTCTATCGCGGCGCCCTGTGGGTCTTTGGCGGCAAGGGCGAGGAAGCAGATGGCGAGAGCGGATACGCGAGCGATGTGTGGCGTCTGCATCGCAACTGAGCCGCGCGGCGCTCCAGCGGCCCTCGTGAAGGCGTCCTGAAGCATGGCTGCGATGTATTGCGCGCTTTGCGGTCGGCCGGTGGACGCTAGGCGCCAGATCGGGGTGGGCACCATATGCCTGGCTGTCATCACGGGGGGCCTCTGGCTCCTGGCGATCCCGTTCTACCAGAAGCGTTGCTCGATCTGCAGGAGCACCGCCGTGTCGGCGACGCGTCCCGATGGGAGCATCTCCGGTGGCGTTTCTCCCGTCGCGTACCGCCAGACTCTCGAAACGCGGCTCGCGGACCTGGAACAACGCCTGAGCCTGACCGAAGGGGAAGTCGAAGCCGCGAGCATCGAAATCGAGCGCCTGAGGGCGGAGCGGGACTTCGACCGGCAGCTCCTCGGTGACCCGACCGTTCGCCGGAAGAAGGGGGAAGGCACATCCGAGTAGCGAGGGTGCGGAGGGTCCTGGAGACCGGCGTGTACGTGGAGAGCCCCGAGCGGTCGGCGGAGTTCTACGAGCGCGTGCTGGGCCTCG
>DATKCH010000018.1:0-6103 GCA_035513295.1 Longimicrobiales bacterium | reverse complement strand
CGCGCCCGACGGCGGTCAACCTGCGCTGGGCGATCGAGCGGATGATGGACGCGCTGGGGGGCGCGCCCACGGGCGATCGAGCGCGACGCGCCTACCGGGAGGCGCGCGCGATCTGCGACGCCGATGTGGCCGCCAACCGGTCGATCGGAAAGCACGGCCTGAAGCTGATCGGCGGCCTCGCGGCCCGCAACCCGGACCGGCCGGTGGAGGTCCTCACGCACTGCAACGCGGGGCGCCTGGCCACCGTCGCGTGGGGGACGGCGACCGCGCCCATCTACCTGGCGCACGCGCGCGGGATCGCGGTGCACGTGTGGGTCTCCGAGACCCGGCCCCTCAACCAGGGCGCGCTGACCGCCTGGGAGCTCCGGCGCGCGGGCGTACCGCACACCGTCGTGACGGACTCGGCGTGCGGGCACCTGCTGGCGCGCGCACGGGTCGACTGCTGCCTCGTGGGAACCGACCGCACCGCCGCCAACGGCGACGTGGCCAACAAGGTCGGCACGTACCTGAAGGCGCTGGCGGCGCGCGAGGCGGGGGTGCCGTTCTGGGTCGCCGCGCCGTCCAGCTCGATCGACTGGTCGGTCGGCGACGGCGCCGCGATTCCCATCGAGGAGCGGGGGCCGGAGGAGCTACGCGCCGGCGCGGCCGGCGCGCGATGGCTCGACGAGGGGACCCCGGTGGCCAACCCGGCGTTCGACGTCACGCCGGCGCGCCTCGTCAGCGCCCTGGTCACCGAACGCGGCGTGGCCGCGGCGAGCCGCGAGGGCCTCGCGGCGCTGTTTCCCGAACACGCGCAGGAGGAGCCATGAGGGAGGATTCGCGCCGCGAAGAGCTGATCGGGGCGTGCCGCTGGCTCGCGGGGTCCGACTTCACCGCCGGCACCTCCGGCAACCTGAGCGTGCGCGTCCCAGGCGCCGAGCCCGGGGCTTTCCTGATCACGCCGGCGGCGGTGCCCTACGGGCGCATCAGCCCCGACAGGCTGGTCCTGGTCGATGCCGGCGGCCCCGACGCGCACGGCGAACCCTCCTCGGAGTGGCGCATGCACGCCGCGATCTACCGCAACCGCCCGGACCTGGAGGCCGTGGTCCACGCGCACCCGCGCGCCGCGACCGCGCTCTCCTGCCTGCGCAGGCCCATTCCCGCGTTCCACTACTCGGTGGCGCTCGCCGGCGGGGGGGAGATCCCGTGCGCGACGTACGCGACGTTCGGCACCCAGGCGCTCGCCGAACAGGTGGCCGACGCCCTGGGGCCGCGCCTGCGCGCGTGCCTGATGGCGAACCACGGGCTCGTCGCGGCCGGCGCCTCGCCGTCGTCCGCGCTGGCGCTCGCGCGCGAGGTCGAGGCGCTGGCGGACCAGTACCTGAGCGCCCTCGCGGTCGGCGGCCCGGTCGTCCTGGACGCGGACGAGATGGACCGCGTCCGGAAGCAGATCGCGGTGTACGGGGAGGATCGGCCGGCCCCGTCCGACGACCCCGCCGGCCGTACGCCGGACGGGTACTCTCCCTCCCGGGGGTCGGAGCACGTCGAAGCCCGCGCGGGCGGGGCGGCCGTCCCGCCCGGCGCCTCGATGTGGCAGGATGCGCCGGCCAGTCGATCGGACGCGTTCCCGCTGGTCCTGCTCGTCCACGGCAGCCGCGACCCCGGCTGGAAGGCGATGTTCCAGGAGCTGGCCGATCGGCTCTCGACCGCCGGCGAGCCGGACGTCCGACTGGCCTTCCTCCAGTTCGAGCAGCCCGACCTGCCGTCGCTTGCGGCCGATCTCCGGGTCGGCGGCGTCGACCGGATCCGCCTGCTCCCGGTGTTCTTCGCGCCCGGCACGCACCTCAGGGACGACGTCCCGGCGCTCGTGCGCGAGCTCGAGGCCTCCGGCACCGCGGTGTCCCTGCTGGACGCGCCCGCTGACCGTTCCGAGTTCGGCGACGCCCTGGTGCGCGTCCTGGCCGGGATCGCCGCTCGATAGCCGCTCGCGCCGGGGGCGGGGACGGGCTCGAACGGGCCTGGCGCTTGCATGAGTGCGAGGGCGGAAGGCGCCGGCAACGCGGCGCGACGGGGTTCACGGCTCACCGTGCGAAGGAGGCACCATGTCCAACATGGCGCTGTATCTGATAGGGGCTGTGCTGGTCATCCTCGGAGGCGGCTACGCGGCGCTTCAGCTCGGCATCGCGCCGCTGTGGATCGGCATCGCCGCGGTCATCGTCCTGGGCTTCGCGATCATGAGCGGCGTGAGCTCGACCCGGAAGCCCGAGGAATCGCCGGTGGACGAGGTCTGACCGCCGCGCGCGGTAACGCGCTCGAACGGCCGGCAGCGCGGGCCTCGGCGCGGACGTGACCCGCGCCCACGCCCGTTCGTCGTTCTCCGAGAGCCTCTCTCCCCGGGACAGGATCGGAGAGGCCCACGATGCGAGCGGCGTGGCGCGGGATTCAGCGCGTTTGGCGGGACGAAAGCGGCCAGGACCTGGCGGAATATGCCCTGCTTCTGGCCCTGCTCGCGGTCGTCATCGTCCCGATACTGGTGATGTTCGGAGACGCCGTCGGCGATCTGTTCGACCACTCCGAGGAATGCCTGCGGCCCGCCCTGGGTGGCGGCACCCCCGCCGACGGGGCGGAATCGTTCGGGCAGTGCAAGAAGGGGGCTTGAGCGTCCCTGGCCCGCGGTCGCGCACGCCCTTGTGAGCCGACTCCGATCAGTCGCCGCCCGCGCCGTGGCGGATGACCTGTCCGCGCACCGGTTCACCTCGCGCCACCGGCTCGCCATCCGCGACGTAGTCCAGGAACTGGGCGGGCAGCCCGCGAGCCGCGTTCGGCTCCGGTCCGTCCTGGAGGTTGTAATGCAGGTGCGGCCCGTTGCTGTTGCCACTGTTGCCCGCGAGCCCGATCACGCGACCGGCCGCGACGGAGTCGCCGACAGAGACGCGCAAGCTTCCGCGCCGCAGGTGTCCGAGCACTGAGAACTCGCCGTTGCCGTGGTCGATGACGACGTGGTTGCCGATGCTCGGCGTACCCTCCGTCTGCGAGAGCGGGTTGTCCTGGACGTCGTTCAGCGCCCGTACGACGACCCCGGCCGCGGGGGCCAGTATCGGTTGCCCCCAGGTGTGGTAGTCGGACGGTTCACGGCGCGGTCTCGCGTCGTCGACCTCGATCGCCACGATCAGGTCGTAGGCGAAGCGATTGGAATAGTCCCGCCCGTGCTGGTTCTGCTCCAGGGTCCTCCCCCCGGACGTGACGTACCACTCGCCCCCGAAGGGAAGGCGCAGCGGCGTCCTGGTCCGGTATTCGACGGATGCGGCCGCGGCGATCGGGCGGATGAAGAAATCGGCGATGGCGCCGTCCGCCGCATACCCCCACTGGACCGCCATGACTTCGTCCGTCCCGTCGAACGCGACCGTGCGCCGGTAGTACGAGACGTCGCCCTCCCGGAACACCTCCTCGTCCAGGACCCAGACCTCGCGGCCGGCCAGATCGTCGACCTTCTGCCGGAACGTCCGTAGCTCATCGAGCGAACCTCCCTCAGCGAGCATCGCGGGCGTCATCCGTTCGCTCAGGTCGGCGAGCTCGCCGGCGTAGAAGCGCTCCGTGTCGAGCCGGCCGCGATCCAGGACGGCGTCGACCTCGGCCACCTTCGGCGCTGGCGGGTCGCCGGTTTCGACGCCCCCGTGACAGCTCGAAGCGACGAGCAGGAGGCAGAGCAACGCGAGAGGACGACGAGGATCGTGTCTCATCCCCGCCCTACGCGGAGACGGCGGTGGCGTTTCAGTGGGTGGGCAACAGGGAGCAATCTATCAGCTGACTTCGACCGAAGAATTCCAACAGCACATGGGCCTGTTGGAGCGGAGGCTGGTGAGCCTCCTCGACTACGTCTCCATCTGGCCGGCTCGACCCGCGTGATTGACCACATGAACGGGCAGAGCGGAGGAGCCGGCGGGGACCTCAGGCGACACCCTCCTCCAGCTCCAGTCCGCTCGCCGGCAGGGGTAACGGCACGTAGAACGCCGCGTAGGCGGACAGCATGGCCAACCCGAAGATCGCGAGGGCCAGCCCGTCCGCCGCCAGGGCCACCAACGCCGCGTGGTAGGCCGCGCCGATCAGCGTCGCGGCGCGCAGCCTTCGTGGCGACCAGAGCGCGATAGCGAGCCACAGCTCCACGAAGATGGATCCGACCGCGAGCGCGCCGACCAGATCCGGGGTGAGCCACCCGTCGGGTATGGCCAGCGCGCCGGTCCGACGGAAGCTCGCCGCCAGGATGACCTCCGAGGCGTAGGCCAGCTTGACCGTGGAAAGGGCGGCGAAGACGTACACGATCGACACCTGCGCGCGCAGCAGGAATACTCCCGATACCGGGGAGGCGACCGGCGCCCGGCCCGCGCCCGAGTCGAAGGAGCGGTAGCCGCCGGCGTTGGCCGCGGTGAGCAGCACCACCAACAGCGCCAACAGGTACAGGTGGTTCGAGTAGAACTGCAGGTCCAGCATCATCGTGAACGCCATGGTCGCGGCCAGCACGGTTCCGGACGTCCGGGTCCGGAAGCCGACGGCGAAGCCACCGGCGGCGGTGAGCCATAGAGCGCCCACGATGAGCACCAGCATCGAGCTGGGCGCTGGCAGCCAATCCACGACAGGAACGCGCAGCACCCCCGGTGTGGTCGCCCTGTCGAACAACAGCGTCGCGTACACGCCCTCGCCGAGCGCGGCCAGCCCTACTCCGATCCGCGCCCAGGCCAGGTCACAGGCGTCGATCCGCTCGTCCCACGGTAGCCCGGTCATGGAGCCGCGCACGGGAACACGGCGGGAACGGTGTCGGCGGACCGGAGCACCCGCACCTCGCGGGTCTCGGGCACCACCGCACAAAGGTGGGCGGGCAGGTAGGAAGCCGCGTCCAGATCGGCCCGTGAAGCAACGACGAAGTCCCGAGGGTCGATCGTCGAGAGCCCGATGTCGTCGATGAGGACGAAGTCGGCGTCGGCGACGGCGTCGAACATCTGCCAGCCGTATCGGGCGGGGTCTGGAGCGGCCAACTGCACGGCAGGGACGCCTACCTGCAGGAGCAGATACGCGGATACCAGAAACCGGGTGTGGCTGCGGCTTGCCTGGGACACGGCTCTCGCCCCTCACGTTACGGCATCCCAGCGCCCCCCGGAGCCGAGTACAAAGCTTCCATGTCGATGTCGGGCGCGCAAGAACGGCATTTTTCGGCCAATCCCGCCGTCGATTCCCTGTGCATCAGCCCGAGAAACGTGCTTACATCGGGCACAGTTAATGCGGCCAGCGACACCGTGACCCGACGGTGTGATTAACGGCGAGGCGATCATGGCGAGTTCCGTCCACTGCATTCCCGACGCGCGCTCCCGGCGACTTCTGGGGACCTTCCCCGCCCTCCTCACGTGCGGCCTCGTCGGCCTCCTCTCGGCGGCGTGTGAGGACGCCGAGTACGCTCTGGACCCCGAGGCCCGGCCGGCGACAGCCAGGGTCGAGGGACGCGCGGTGGCCGAAGGCCGGCACATCTTCCGCAACGACGACTTCGGCGATTGGAGATTCTGGACCGACACCCTCCGGCTCAACGTCCTCGTCGAGGGCATCACGCCGAACCAGGCGCTCGAGCTCGGCCTCAAGGTGGATGGCGCGAGGCCATTCCACCCGCTGTTCTCGATGCCGTGCTATCGACCCCGGGGGCGCTCGACGACCCCGCCACGACGCGTGCCCTCCTGAGCTTGAACGCCGTGTTGGGAATCGCGGCCATGGTTGACGGGGATCGAATCACGCGGCTCGGGATCACATGCGCGCTCTGCCATTCGACTGTCGACAATTCGGTGGCCCCCGGGATCGGCGCCCGCCTGGACGGTTGGCCGAATCGAGATCTGGCCGTGGGGACGATCATTTCGTTGGCGCCCGGGTTGCCCGCGCAGCTGCAGGCCGTCTACGCGTCCTGGCCACGCGGCTTCTACGACGCGCGCTTCAACCTGGACGGGATCAGCGATCCCGCGGTGATTCCGCCCGCCTACGGCTTGCGCGGGGTCGGTCTGGAGACCTACACGGGCGAGGGGCCGGTGTCGTACTGGAACAACTACGTCGCGGTGACCCAGATGCACGGCAAGGGCTCGTTCGCGGATCC
>DATKCH010000017.1:0-51377 GCA_035513295.1 Longimicrobiales bacterium | reverse complement strand
GCCAGCCTCGGCGGGGCGGCCGGCGTACGGCAACAGCAGTTCGAACCTGCGCATGTCCCAGGCGTCGGTCGGACACCGGTCCGCGCACAGCCCGCAATGCAGGCACAGGTCCTCGTCCTTGACCATCACGCGCTCGGTCTGCGGCAGCGGCGCGGACACGTACAGCGCCTGGCTCAGGTTCTCCGCCGGAGCCATCAGGCGCCCCCGGAGATCCTCCTCCTCCCCGCTCCTCGTGATGGTCAGGCAGTTCACCGGACAGACGTCTATGCAGGCGTCGCACTCGATGCACAGCGGCGCGGTGAAGTGCGTCTGAATGTCGCAGTTCAGGCAGCGTTCCACCTCCCTCGCGGTCTGCGCCGGGTCGAACCCCAGCTCGACCTCGATCGACAGCTCTTCGAAGCGGCGCTGGAGGTCCACGTGCACCATGCGCGCGCGCTCCGCCGGGCTGTAATCGTTGCTGTACTGCCACGCGAACATCCCCAGCTTGGCGCTGGTCAGGTTCATGCCGCGCGGCGGGCGCTCCGTCAACGCGACCCCGTGGCAGTGGTTGTGAATCGAAATCGCCGCCTGGTGCCCGTGCTCCACCGCCCAGATGATGTTCTCGGGTCCCCACGCGGCGTCACCGCCGAAGAAGACGCCGTCCAGCGAGCACTGGAACGTCGTCCGGTCCACCACCGGCATGTCCCATTCGTCGAACTCTATGCCGATGTCGCGCTCGATCCACGGGAAAGCGGTGTCCTGGCCGATCGCCAGGATGACGTCGTCGCAGGGGATGGTCACGGTGTCGTGCACCGTGGCCCGGAGCCGGCCCTTCTCGTCCGCGCTCCAGGTGACGATCTCGAAATCCATCCCGACCAGCCGCCCGTCCTCGATCACGAAGCGGGTCGGGGAGTGGTTCTCGACGATGTCGATCAGCTCCTCCTCGGTGTCCTCGAGCTCCCAGGGCGAGGCCTTGAAGTACGGTCTCGATTTCCGGGCCATCACCTTGACGTCCGCCCCGCCGATCCGCTTCGACGTGCGGCAGCAGTCCATCGCGGTGTTGCCGACGCCGATCACCAGCACCCGCTCGCCGATGCTGTCCACGTGGCCGAAGTGCACCGACTCGAGCCATTCGATGCCGATGTGGATGTTGGCCGCCCCGTCCTCGCGGCCGGGCAGGCTGAGCTCCTTACCCTTGGGCGCGCCGGAGCCCACGAAGACCGCGTCGAAGCCCTGCTCCAGGAGCCGGCGCATGCTCTCGACCGGCGTGCTGTAGCGGACCTCCACGCCCGCGTCGAGGATCATGTCGAGCTCCTCATCGAGCACTTCGGGAGGCAGGCGGAACGCCGGGATGTTGGTCCGCATGAGACCGCCGGGGCGATCGAGCTTCTCGAAGACCACGCACTCGTAACCGAGCGGGATCAGGTCGTTGCACACCGTCAGCGAAGCCGGCCCCGCGCCCACGAGCGCGACGCGCTTCCCGTTGGGGACGAGGGGCGCCCGCGGGAGGTGCTCGGCGATGTCTCCGCGCAGGTCGGCGGCGACGCGCTTGAGCCGGCAGATCGCGACCGGCGCGCCGTCCACCCGGGTGCGCCGGCACGCGGGCTCGCAGGGACGGTCGCAGGTCCGCCCCAGGATGCCGGGGAAGACGTTGGATTCGCGGTTCAGCAGGTAGGACTCGGTGTAGCGACCCTGCGCGATGAGCCGGATGTATTCCGGCACGTTGGTGTGAGCCGGGCAGCCCCACTGACAATCGACGACCCGGTGGTAGTAGTCCGGGTTCGACACGTCCGTCGGTTTCATCGCCTCGCTGTATGGCCGGGATCGTGACTCCGAGCCACAACACTAGGGCGCCGGGCGTGGGGGCGCGAGTGCGTGCGCGCGCGCTCAGCACCAGCGCACGCGCACGCGGTATCGATCGTCGTGGAGCCGTGGGCCGGAACGGACACGTCGAAGCGGAAGGTATGGGCGTCGACGCGCTCGGGGTCGTGGCTGGAGCTCAGGATTTCCCAGTCGCCGCCGACCGGCTCGACCACGCGCACCTCGGCGGCCGCGTCCTTGTGGTTGCGCAGCTCGATGCGCCATGTGCTCTCGGAGACGCAGGTGCCCACGATCGTGTAGTCCATCTGCCGCCTGTCGCCGCGCACGTCGAAGGCGTCGCCCATGCGGATGCGGACCCGTTCGTCGCGAGGGGTGTGGTCGATGCGGTCCTCTCCGATGAACTGCTGCGCGCCGCTTCCGTCGTCCTTGTACACGCGCACGACGCCCGCCGGCAGCGGCATCCCGAGCTGGTTGCTTGGGGAATTCACGAACTCGAGCAGGACGTCGACCTTCCGGTTCGAGATCACCTCGCCGAGCTGTCCGCGGTAGTAGTCCGAGGCGCCGTGGAAGAGGAGCCGCTTGCGCACGGAGAACCCCGCGGCGTCGAGCAGCGCGACCTGCTTCTGCTCGTTGTTCCGGATCGTCGTCGGCCGCCCCAGCGTGTAGAGGTGGTATTCGAAGAACGCCTGCTCTTGGAAAACCTGGTCGGCGGCCGCCAGGGCGATCGCCCTCCCGGCCTGCGCGCGTTCCAGCACCTCCGGTCCCCGGAGCCGCTGCACGTCGCCGGCGACCAGCTTCAACGCCGCGTTTTCGAACGTCGCACCGCTGTGGTTGGTCAGCGTCACCCAGCCGTTCAGATCGGCGCGCGCGTCGGTCTCGTCGACGACCATCACGTAGTCCGCCTTCCAGTCGAGTCCCTGCGTGAGATACGAGGCCTCGATCCGCTGGCGCGCCCGTTCGCTCTCCAGGAGCCATCGCAGCGTGGGCTCCGCGATGAGGTCCGGCGGCACTTCGGGGAACGAGATCCGCCCCGGCGGATTGAACGTGATCTCATCGCCGATCCGGAGGATGGTGCCGCCGTTGACCGACAGGACTTCGGCCGGGATCACTTCCTCGCGCTCGGTTTCCGGGTCGATGCGACGGATCGTGACGGTTCTGCCCACGTACTTCTCCAGCAGCTTCTGCGGGCTCAACAGGTCGTACAGGTAGTTCTGCTCGAGGACGCCGAAGCCCGCGCCGCCGAGAGGCCGCACGGTCACGGTTTCTGTCTGGATCGCCGAGGGCACGTCGGCGAACTCGAGCACCACGCGTCCGGACGCGAGGTCCACCGAGCGGACCTCCCGGACGAGGCCGAAATTCTGATTGTATACGGTGACCGCGACGGCCTCGCGGTCGGCGCTCGTGGAGCGGAACACGGGCTCGCCCGCGGCCGCCTGCTCCTGCCCTGAAAGCGCCGCGGCCGTGCCGCAGATCAAGGCCCACGTGGCCAGAAGGCCGCGGCGCGCGTCCACCCGGATTCGTTCGCCCATTCTCCATATCCTCCCGTATCGTCATCGAGGTCGGGGCCGGTTCGCCCGGCCCGTGCGCAATCAGGGACGCACCGCGCGGGCGCGCTTGCACACGCTTCTTGCCGGCGCCGCGGCGGCCATAGACATTGCGCCAGTCCCCGACCCGATCCCTCCGCCCACGCAGGGACCCGGAGCCTTCGCATGCTGAACGTCGCGACACTCTTTCGAAGCCTCGACGAGACGATCGAGTCCGCGGGCCAGTGCCTGGGAGCCGACAGCGTCTCGTTCTGCGAGGGTCTGGGGGAGCGCATTCACGTCCTCAACGAAGTCGCGCGCGAGGGCTTCCTGGCCCTCCTGGCCGAGGACTTCCTGCGCATCGCCGAAAAGCTCGAGCACGGCGCGGATCTGGAGCACGAGGAAATGGCGGCGCTGGAGATGCTGCTCGTGGGAGACGCCGAGATGTACCTGCGCATGGAGCGGGAAGCCGATACCTGGCGCGCGGAGCTCCGGAGGATCATCGGGGAGCTGCGTCAGGTTCGCGACTCGGGGTTCGGCGACCCGCGCGCGCTGCTCCGCCTGCGCGCGGTTTGCTCCGAGGCGAACCGGGTGTTGCCCGACCTCACGTTCTACCTGCGCGAACGCGGGCGCATCGAAAGATTCCGGGAAAGCATGGAAGCCCTCGGCACGAGCGAGCGCCTGTTCCTGTCCCGGCTGATCCGCGAAAAGCTGGCGCCCCCGAGGCTGTAGGCGACCTGCTAGTCGGCGAACGCGCGGTAGCGCCGACCCACCTGCGGAGCCGAGTCGGCTCCCGTACCCCCGGAGGGGCGGTGCTTCTCGGGATGGGCGAGCACGCCGTCCCGGACGGTCGCATCGCCGGTGTCGTCGAGCCTGGCCAGGGCGGCCAGGTACACGCTGTCCCGAAGCGACCCGGACAGCCGCACGGCCTCCGCGTACCACGCCACGGCCTCCGCCACGGACGACTCGTCCGGAAGGGCGCCGTGGATGCGCGCGATGGCGTCCACGTGAACGTCGATCAGGTTCCTGTCGGTGCGGCCCCTGTGGAACTCCACCCAGCGCCGCAGCTGCAGGTCGCGGCGGCCCCGCAGGCGCCTGAGGACGCGGGCGACAGGCCCGCCCTCGGGCGCTTCGCCGTCGCCCGGCCGGAGATCGGCCTGGCCCAGGGCCGCCAGCACCCGGGTATTCAGGACGCGCTCGTCCTCGCCCGGGAGTCCGTGGATCCGTCCGTAGATCGCGAGCGCGCGCCGTATTCCGACGCGCCCGTGGGCGTGCGTCACCAGTTCGAGCGCCTGACGTACGTGGATGTCCAGCGCGCGCTGCCCGGCGACGGCGAGCGTGATCTCGAGCTTGCGCCGAGAATCCGGGTCGAGGGAGGCGAAGCGTGCCATGCGAAGTGCGTGTGCGGCAACGGACGTACCCGCGGGCGTGAAGCCTCGCGCAGGGCAACGCCGGCGTTCGGATTGCCGCGCCCCGCGGGACGTTCCGTGGGGTCGGCGGTGGGCGTCGTCGGCCCGGCGCCGGTGGCCTTTCGATCGGGGCGCGGCAATTTTTTTCGGACGGCCGCGCAGATCCTACGGGGCGACGACGATGACCCCGACCATCCCCGCGAGCTCGTGCGGCGTGCAGTAGTACACGTACGTGCCGGGGACATCGAAACGCCGGCGCCAGGTCCCTCCAGGCGGGATGTTGCCCGAGTCGAAGGGGGCGGCACCCCGGGGCAGGCTCACGTGCGCGTCGTCCGAAGCCCGGCCGGGCAGCGCGGTCACGGTGTGCCCGATCGCGACCGACACGTTCGACCACTCCACCGTCTGTCCCGCGCCGATGCGCAGGGTGTCGGGCGAGAAGCGGATCGTCTGGGTCATCTCCACGACGGCCGTCGGCGCCTCGGGCGGGTTCGCACGAGCGCCGCCGTCGACCGGAGGCGATGCGCAGGCCGCGGCCGCGAGTCCCGCCGCCGCGCACGCCGCCCGCGCAACCATCGCCACCGGTCTCGATCTCGCCACCGGTCTCAACCTCGCTCCGCGGTGGCTTCCCCGTGCGGCGAGGGCAGCCAGAAGTGGATGGTGGTCCCCTCGCCGAGCCTGCTTTCGGCCCACACGCGGCCCTCGTGCGCCTCGACGATCGCCTTGACGATCGAGAGGCCCAGCCCGGCGCCCCTCTCGTCGGCGGCCTCCGCCTGCCAGAAACGGGTGAACAAGCGAGCCAGGTTCTCGTCGGCGATGCCGCTGCCGGTGTCCTCGACGAAGAATCGCACGCCGCCCTGCTCGGTCTCCGCGCCGACGGTCACGCTTCCGCCGGCCGGCGTGAACTTGAGCGCGTTTCCGATCAGGTTGCCGAACACGCGCAGCAGCCGCTCCCGGTCGGCCCACGCCGTGAAGGCGGCGTCCGGGGCGCGGCACGCGAGTGTCACGCCCACCCGGTCGGCCAGCGGCTGCTGCATTTCGCGCACCTCGGCGATGACCGCCGAAACGTCCAGCGGGCGCAGGGCGAGCTCGTACTTTCCGGCCTCGAGTCGGGCCACTTCCAGCAGGTCGGCTACCAGGACGACGGCCGAGTCGGCGGCGCGGCGGATCATCGCCAGGTATTTCTCCGTTTCCTCGCCGCTGAGCCGCTTGGCGTTCGCCTGCAGGAGCTGCGTCGCCGTGCTGATCACGCCGAGCGGATTTCGCAGATCGTGCGACACGACCGAGAGCATGTCCTCGCGCGCTTGCACGGCCGCGCGGGTCTCCGAGAACAGGCGGGCGTTCTCGACCGCGAGGCCGACGAGGCGCGCCACTTCCTCGGCCAGGTGCACGTCCGCCTCGGAGTAGGAACGGGCCGGATCGGATGCGATGAGCAGCAGGGCTCCGGCCCCCCTTCCGCCGTGGACGATCGGGACGAGGAGCGCCGAATGCGCCCCCAGCTCGTGGACCGCGGCCGCGATGATCGGCTGTCCGGCGTCCTGCGAGAGGAGCACGCAGGCGCCTCCGTCCAACGGACCCGCGGCGACCGACTCGTAGAGTCGGGTCACCGTGGCGGAGCGCTCGCCGGGTTCGGCGACCGTGGTGGCCACGCCGCCCGCGGAGAGCGAGACGGCGGCGCAGTCGGCGAAATGCTCGACCGCCAGGCGGGCGACCGTCTCCGCGAGGCGGATCAGGTCCAGCGACGCCGCGGCCGCCGCACCGACCTCCGCCAGGAATCGCTGTTCCCGATGGAGTTCCTCGATCCGCGAGGCGACGGCGCGCACGCGGATCTCGCTGGCCGCCGCCGCCGCGATCTCCTCCAGGATCGTGATCTGCGCCGGGGTCCACTCGCGCGCCCGGCGGTCCATCACGCACAGCGTTCCCAGGACCTCCCCGCTCGAGGGGTCCAGGATCGGGACGCCCAGGTAGGCGCCGACGTCGTCGGAGGCGAGCGCGGGGTGCGCGAGCGTGACCGGGTGATTCGACGTATCGGGAACGACGAGCATCTCGCCGGCCAGCGCGACGTGCTGGCACAGCGTCTCCGACATGGGCAGCGCCCGCCGCTGGCGTACGGAGGAAGTGAGGGCGCGGGCGCCCGAAAAGAAGCGGCCCTGCTCGTCGACCAGGCTCACGAACGCGGTCGGGGCCTCCAGCAGGGAGGCGGCCAGGCGCGACAGTCGTCGAAACCTCGTGTCCACGACGGCGTCGGCCGTTCCGTCCCCGCGCAACCCCTCCAGCCGGGCATCGGTGGCCGCGTGGCCCGGATCCCCGCGCCGGTCCGCGACGTCGGTGGCGCCGCCTTCCGATCGCGCGGCGTCCAGGCGCTCGAAGAGGTCTCGCATGGGGAAAAATGTAAGAAACGCGGGTGCCGCGACAGGCCGCGCAACCGGGGCCGAGGGCCTGGAGCGCGCGGGACCCGAGCGGGGCCGGCCGGACGCGGAGCGCTCGGGCCGCGGCGCCAGGGAGGGCGAGGGGCCCGCCCCGATCAGTACCGGTAGTGGTCGGGCTTGTAAGGGCCTTCGCGCGGCACGCCGATGTAGTCCGCCTGCTCCGCGCTCAGTTCGGTCAGGCGGATGTCCAAATGCTCCAGATGCAGCCGCGCGACGCGCTCATCCAGGTGCTTCGGCAGCACGTACACCTTCCGCTCGTACGTGCCGGCGTTTCGATGCAGCTCGATCTGCGCCATGACCTGGTTGGTGAAGCTCGCCGACATCACGAAGCTCGGGTGCCCGGTCGCGTTGCCCAGGTTCAACAGTCTTCCCTCCGAGAGGACCAGCACGCCGTGGCCGTCGGGGAAGACGAAATAATCGTACTGAGGCTTGATGTTGTGCCGCTCCGTGGCCTTCTTCAGGCCGGCCATGTCGATTTCGTTGTCGAAGTGGCCGATGTTGCCGACGATGGCCTTGTCTTTCATGCGCGCCATGTGGTCGACGGTGATCACGTCCTTGTTGCCCGTGGCCGTAATGAAGACGTCCGCGGTGTCGACGACGTCCTCGATGCGCTTGACGTCGAACCCTTCCATCGCCGCCTGCAGGGCGCAGATCGGGTCGATCTCCGTCACGACGACCTTGCAGCCCTGACCCTTGAGCGCCTGCGCGCAGCCCTTGCCGACCTCGCCGTACCCGCACACCACCGCCGTCTTGCCCGCCAGCATCACGTCCGTCGCGCGGTTGAGCCCGTCGATCACCGAATGCCGGCAGCCGTAGATGTTGTCGAACTTGGACTTCGTGACCGCGTCGTTGACGTTGATGGCCGGGAAGAGCAGGGTCCCGTCCCGCTCCATCTCATAAAGACGGTGCACGCCGGTCGTGGTCTCTTCGCTCACGCCTCGGATGGCCTCGGCGGTCCGCTGCCAGCGTTCCGGGTCCCGCTGCAGCTCGCGCCGAAGCAGGTCGAGGATCACGCCCCACTCCTCCGGCTCGCGGTCGGGATCGAATTCCGGCACTCGCCCGGCCCGCTCGAACTCCACGCCCTTATGGACGATGAGCGTCGCGTCGCCGCCGTCGTCCAGGAGCAGGTTGGGCGGCGTCCCATCCGGCCATTCCAGCGCCTGGGAAGTGGCCCACCAGTACTCCTCCAGGGTCTCGCCCTTCCACGCGAACACAGGCACGCCGCGAGGTTCGGCTGCGGTGCCATCGGGCCCCACGGCCACCGCGGCGGCGGCGTGATCCTGGGTCGAGAATATGTTGCAGGACACCCATCGGACGTCCGCGCCGAGGTGCCGTAGGGTCTCGATCAGGACCGCGGTCTGCACGGTCATGTGCAGCGAGCCCATGATCCTGGCTCCGGACAGCGGTTGCTCGTCGGCGAACTCCTCGCGCAACGCCATGAGGCCGGGCATCTCGTGCTCGGCGAGGCGGATCTCGGCGCGCCCCTGGTCGGCGAGAGCGAGGTCGCGCACCCGGAACGGGGGCCTGTCGATCGATGGTTGGGAGGAGGGCGAGCGGGGGGCCGTGGCCGTGCTCATATCTGACTACTCCGATTCGTGCGGTGTCGTCATCGAACCCGGGGTCGCCCGTTCGGGCGAGTGGCGGAACGGCAGAGGCGCCGGATCGCCTCGTGGGGTGCGCGCTTCAGGGCCTGCGAGCCCTGCGGCGCGCCCGGGCGTTCCGGCGCCTTGCGGCGGCGGCCTTGCGCTTGCGCGCTTCGCTGGGCTTCTCGTAGAACCGGCGCTTCTTCAACTCCTTGAAGAGCCCGGACCGGATCACCTTGCGCCGGAACTGCTTCAAGGCCCAGTCCAGCCGGTCGTTCTCGCTGAGAATCACTTCGACCATTCGTCCGCCTTTGATGTTCCGCGCGGGCCCTCGCCGGGCGCCGCGCCCCGGGTTCGCCGGAGCCACTGAAAGCCCAAAAAGCTAACCGCGGGATGGCTCATCGTCCAGATCCGGGGCCGGAACTCGTACCACGGGAGCGCTCCGTCCGGGGGGCGGCGTCTCGGACTCGGCGAGGGCCTCCAGCACCTCGGCCGCGACGAGGCCCGCTTCGGCCGCCGAGCGGGCGAGCGATTCGGTGTCCGTGCCCAGCACCGCGGGGACCCCCGCCGCGGTGATCTCGTCAAGGGCGGCGTGCACGGTCGGGCGGCCCGTCCCGACATCTCGCAGGTAGACCGCGCGCACGCGCCCCGGACGGTCGGCGACCACCGTCGCGTAGACCGAGGCGTCGTCCTGGCCGCTGTCGCCGATGAGCACGAAGTCCAGCTCCCGGTGCGCGTCCATGACCGCAAAGACGTGCCCGAGCTTGTGGGCCACGTGATCGGACGCGAGCAGGTGATCGCTCGTGAGCCCGTAGTCCTTGAGCAGCAGGGTGCCGCGGGGAATGTCGTTCAGGTCGAGGAACTCGGCGAGCAGGTCGTAGAGATTCCAGGGGCTGCTGGACACGTAGAAGAAGGGTCGTTCCGACCCGCCCTGCGCGGTCCGGAGAGCGCGATAGAACGCTCCGACCCCGCGAAACGCCAGCCGCGTATGGGCGTTGTGCATGAGCGTCCGGCGGGCCATGCGCAGGAGGCTCGTCGCCTCCGTCTGCAGCACCGTGTCGTCCAGGTCGCTGATGACCCCGAATTCGGCGCGCGGGGATGGTACCTGATACTCCCCCGAGGACACCGCGCCAGGCTCGAAAGGGAACGGGACGGAAGCGAGCGTCGCCTCCACGGTCCGCCAGAGGCCGGTGCCCTCGGGGGTCGGGAAGCGTGCCTCGAAGTATCCCTCCTCGTCGCTCTCGACCGCCACGTCCACGGTCCCCGCGCGCACCCTGACGACGGCGCCGGGCACCTCGTCGCTGTCCAGCCGCGCGAGCGCCCCCAGCAGATTGCGCCAGGCCGGATCCTCGGGCCGCGCGGGCGGAATCGCGCGCGACTCGAGCACGCGGCCCCGGACCACGGATTCGCGGGAATTGCCGTGCCCTCCGTAGAGGTGGATTTCCACGGGGATCGGCCCACCCCGGCCTCGTCGCCTCAGCGCGCCTCTGAGGTCGTCGACGCGCGCTTCGGCTACGGCGAGGAGCCCGTGCAGGGCCCTGCGCAGGTCACCCACCCGGTTCGCCTCCCGTCGTGTCGTGGCGGCGGGCGGACCGGAAAAAAGTCCTCGCGCCGCTCGCCGGCCCGCTGTAGCTTTCCCCCATGTCGCGGACCGCGCCGCCTTGAGCGGTCCCGATTCCGCGGTCACTCCCCGGGCCCGGCGAACGTGAAACAAACCAACCCGGGAGGGGGGAATGGACGCGCGGAAGCGACGGGGCTTCACGCTCATCGAACTGCTCATCGTGGTCGTCATCCTGGGCGTCCTCGCGGCGCTCTCGATCCCCAAGTTCAGCGGCACGCGAGCGCGCGCCCAGATCACCGCGATGATGGCCGACCTGCGTAACTTATCGCTCGCGCAGGACCTCTACCACGAGGATCCGGACAACGCCTTCGCGTACGCCGCGGACGTCTCGGACCTGCCCGAGCACGGTACGTCCGACGGCATCGCCATCGCCATTCTGGAAGCCACGACCTCGGGGTGGAGCGCGCGCGCGACGCACCCCGGCCTGCCCGATCACGAGTGCGTCGTCTACTACGGGGACGCGGCGCCGATCGCGACCACCGCGGGGCTCACCCCGGCGGGGGCGGGCGCGATCGCCTGCGACGCGTTCTGACGCGTCGACCGCGGGCGTCTCCCCGCCCGTGCGATCTGCCAAACGCCATTATTGCAGATTGCAAGCGGGCGGATTAGATTCGGGTAACTCCCCCTAAACAATGCGCTTTTGATCAATCCCTACGCGCTTCTGCGCTGGGTCTTTCTGGCCCGCATCGCCGTGGCGGCCGGGATCTTCCTGGCGATCCTGATCGTCTGGCAGGACGCGGCCCCCGCGGACACCCTGACCGCGACGCTGCTCTTCATCCTCGCGGCGCTCGTCACCGGGACCGGCGTGTGGCACGCGCTCGTCCGAGGGGCGCCCCTCGGACGGAATTTCCTCTATTCGCAGGTGCTCTTCGACGTCCTGATGGTGACCGGCATCGTCCACATCACCGGCGGGCCGGAAAGCAGCTTCGCGCCTCTGTACATTCTGGTGATCGCGATCGGCTCGGTCCTCCTGCCGATTCCCGGCGGCATCCTCATCGGCGCGCTGGCCAGCCTCCTCTACTTCGCCGACATCCTGTGGTGGTACACCGCCGCGCCGCCGCCCGGCGTCCTGCTGCAGATCGCGCTGTTCGCGGTCATGGCGTTCGCCACCGGCTTCCTCGGCGACCGCCTCCGCCGGACGGGCCGGATGCTTTCGCTGGTGGAGTCCGAACTCCGGCAGCTGCGGATGGAGACCGACGACATCCTGCGCGAAGTGGACACGGGCGTCGTGACCGTGGATGACGGCGGTCGCCTGGCCTACGCGAACCCGGCCGCGGAGGCGATGCTGGGCATCCGCGAGGCCGAGTGGCTGGACGAACCGGTCCTCGACCTGCTGGACGCGCGCGTGGACGGCCTCGGAGCGACGATGCGGCGCTCGGCGCGCCGCGGTGCGCCCGTGCGCTGGTTCGAGGCTCGCCGCGGCGGCGACGGCGACAAATGGATCGGAGTGCGCACCACCACGGGGCAACGGGAGGACGGTTCCTGGGTGACCGCAGTGATGCAGGACGTGAGCGACGGCAAGCGAGCGGAGCAGCTGCACGTGCGCGCCGAACGGCTCGCGGCCGTGGCCGCGCTGTCGGCATCCATGGCCCACGAAATCAAGAACCCGCTCGCGTCGATCCGCAGCGCCGTGGAACAGCTCGCCGGCGATGGACTCGGTGCCGACGACCGGGGCACGCTGCGGCGCCTGGTCCTCGACGAGTCCGACCGGCTGAGTCGGCTCCTTTCGCAGTTCATCGAATACAGCCGCGTGGAGATCCGCGCGCGCGCCGACGTGGACATGGCCAAGGTGTGCCGGGAGGCCATCGAGCTGTGCGGCGGCCATCCCGCGGCGAGCGGCGTCGAGCACGACCTCTCGGCGTCCGACGAGCGGCTGACCGTGCCGGGGGACGGCGACCTGCTGCACCGCGCGATCTTCAACCTCGTGTTGAACGCGTATCAGTACGCGGGGGAGGGAGGCCGCATCCGGGTCGACGCGCGCAGGGCCGATCACGCCGACATCCCGCCCGGGTTCGTCCTCGAGGAAGCCATCCGCGTGCGGGTGGAGGACTCGGGGCCGGGAATACCGCACGACGAGCTGCACCGGGTCTTCGACCCGTTCTATACAAAGCGCAGCGGCGGCTCGGGCCTTGGCCTGGCGCTCGTCTACCGCGCGGTGGATGCGCACGACGGGATCATCGTGGTGGGGCGGAGCGAACTGGGGGGAGCGGCGTTCTCCGTCTTCCTGCCGACACTGAATGGGAGCGAAGCGTGAAGCCGAGAATTCTGGTCGTCGACGACGAAGCGTCGATCCTGAACACGTTGCAGATTCTCCTCAAGGGGGAAGGGTTCGACGTGCACACGGCGGCCACCGCGTCGGCGGCCCTGGGCCTGGTCGACGAGGTTTCGCCGGACCTCGTCCTGAGCGACATCCGCATGCCCGGCAAGTCCGGCCTGGAGTTGCTCGAAGACGTGCGCGGGCGCGACCGCGAGATTCCCGTGATCCTCATGACCGCGCAGGCATCGCTGCAATCGGCGGTGCAGGCGGTGAACCAGGGCGCGTACTACTACCTGCAGAAGCCGTTCAGCAACGACGAGCTCGTCGCCTTGTGCCGCCGCGCCGTGGAAACCAGGGAGTTGAAGCGCGAGAACCGGGCGCTCAAGAAGGAGATCCAGCGGCGGGACGGCAGGTCCGCCGACCGGCCCATCGGCAAGAACCGGACGTTCGTGGAGGTCCTCAAGCTCGCCGAGACCGTGGCCCCCACCGATTCCACGGTGCTCATCACCGGCGAGAGCGGCACCGGAAAGGAGATCGTCGCCCGGTATCTGCACGCGCTCTCGGAGCGGGTCGACGGTCCGTTCGTGTCCATCAACTGCGCGGCGCTGCCGGAGAACCTGCTCGAGTCGGAGCTGTTCGGTCACGTGAAGGGGTCCTTCACGGGCGCCGTGCGCGACAAGGACGGCCTGCTCGTCGCGGCGCGCGGCGGCAGCTTCTTCCTGGACGAGATCGGAGAGATGTCGCCGCAGCTGCAGGTGAAGCTGCTACGCGCGCTGCAGGAACGCGAGGTGGTGCCGGTGGGCGCGACGGTTCCGGTGGAGATCGACGTGCGCATCATCGCTGCCACCAACCGGGACCTGGAACAGGCGATCCGCGCGGGAGGGTTCCGCAGCGACCTGTACTACCGCCTCAACGTCATCTCGATGCACCTCCCGGCGTTGCGCGACCGCAAGGACGACATTCCGCTGCTGACGCGTCATTTCCTCGCCGCCATGGCCGGCGCCGAGGAGCCGCCGGAGGTATCCGAGCGCGGCCTCGAGCTGCTCGCCGCCTACGACTGGCCCGGCAATGTCCGCGAGCTAGAGAACGCGCTCGAGCGCTCCTTCGTCCTCACCGGCAACGGCGTGATCGACGCGGACTCGCTTCCGGACCGGATCCAGCACCCGCCGGCCGCGCCCATCGTGTCCGACAAGCCGGCGGCCAACCCGACCCTGGACGTGATCGAAAGGGCCTACATCCTGTGGGTGCTGGACGCCGAGGAGGGCAACAAGGCCCGCGCCGCGGAGGTGCTCGGCATCGACCCCTCCACGCTGTACCGCAAGCTCAACCGGTACGGGGTGGAAAACTAGCGTACCACGACACCGGGTGCGCCGGGGCAATCTGCGAGCGGCTTGCAGAATGCCAGAAGTCGGGTGCGAATCGGGCCCTTCAAGGAACCCCTTGAATTTTTTCAAATAGTTATGAGAAAACGACTTGTAACAATCGTTGGGTTGCCGGAACGCCGCTTGCCCCTCGGCTGGCCGTTCGTACTGGCACCACAACACAACAGTGAGGATCGTGCAATGTCGCTCACGGACCGGAAGGGTTTCACACTGATCGAGCTGCTCATCGTGGTCGTGATCATCGGCATCCTCGCCGCGATCGCGATTCCGAAGTTCAGCGCGACCCGCGAGAAGGCGTACGTCGCCAGCATGAAGGCCGACCTGCGCAACCTCGCCACGGCCGAGGACCTGTACTACGCGTCGGACAACGACCTGGACGGGACCCCGGACTACACGTACACCGCCGTGCAGGGCGATCTCGACGACTTCGCGACCAGCGAAGGCGTGGCGATCGCGATCAACGGCGCGGACCAGCAGGGCTGGAACGCCACCTCCACCCACGGCGCGCTGTCGGGCGGCGAGGGCTGCGTGGTGTACTACGGCTCGGGCGCGAACGGCGATGCCTCGGGCGTCGCGACGCCGGTCGACGGCACGGCGCCGGCCGGCTCGGGCTCCATCGTCTGCGACAACGTCTAAGGTCTGACGCGGTTTCGCACGACCTCGCTGGCGCGGGGCGGGAGCAATCCCGTCCCGCGCTTCGCGCATCGGGGCCTGACCCCGCCCGGCTCGAGGCATCTGCCGCTCTCGAGGTATTCCGCCGCTCTCGAGGTATTCCGCCGCTCTCTTCCCGTCCGCCGGCCCGGCCCGATCGCATCGACCAGCGGCCGGCAAGGTTGTCGGGAGGGCGCGGCGCGTGCCATTCTGCGCGGGTGAATCCTCAGCGATCGCTGCGCCAGGAACTCATCACCGCGTTCACGCTGGTGTTCGCCGGAGCCCTTCTGGTGGCCGTCGTGGGCGTGCGCCTGATCTCGTCCGCGACCACCGACCCGAACCTGGCCCTCACCTACGTCGCGGCTCTCATCGTCGTGGACCTCATCATTTTCCTCATGTTCGGGAGGAGGCTCATCCGGGACCGGGTGCTGCGCCCGATCGACGAGCTGGTGGGCGGGGTCGAGGCGATCGCCGCGGGGGACTACCAGGAGCGAGTTCCCACCGACGGTCCTGAGGAGCTGTCCCGGCTCGCCGGGTCGGTCAACGAGATGGCCGAGAAGCTCATCAACCACCAGCTCGACCTGGCGGAGAACGTCCGCTCGCTCGAGGAAACCAACCGGGAGCTGACCCGAGCCCGCAACGAGCTGGTCCAGGCCGAGAAGATGGCTTCGGTAGGTCGCTTGTCGGCGGGCATCGCCCACGAAGTGGGCAATCCGCTGGGAGCGATCATGGGGTACCTGGGGGTGGTCCGTAAGCGGGCCGAGCCCGACGCCGCCGAACTCCTGGCGTCCGCCGAGTCGGAAGCGCGCCGCATCGACCGCATCATCCGCGGACTGCTGGACTACGGGCGGCCCCGCGAGGTCACACCCCGGTCGCTAGACGTGCGCCCGGTCGTGGACGAGGCGGTGGACCTGCTGCGCTCCCAGGGCAAGTTCGAGGGCATAGACGTCGACACCCGGTTTGCCGACGATGTGCCGCTGGTGCGGGCGGACCCGTTCCGACTCCAGCAGGTGCTGGTCAATCTCTTCCTGAACGCGGTCCACGCCATGGCGAGCCGGCCGGACATGACGCTGCGCGTGACGGTAGAGGAGGAGCACATCGAGCCGGACGAGCACCGCCCGATTCGCCGCCGCGACGACCCGCCGGGCATAGACTACAGCCACCGGCGCCGGTTCCACGAAAGGCCGCGCGTGCCCGCGGAGAAGGACTTTCCGGAGGACCGAGCGGTGCGCATCGTCGTGTCGGACACCGGCTCCGGCATTGCCCGCGACCTCATCGACACCATTTTCGAGCCGTTCACGACGACCAAGGAGCCGGGGGAGGGGACCGGACTCGGCCTCGCGGTCGCCGCGCGCCTCATCGACGCGATGGACGGGACGATCCGGGTCCAGAGCACCGTCGGGGAGGGCACGACGTTCGCCATCCTGCTGCCGGAGGCCGTGGGCGAGGTGGACGGGCCGGAGGAATCGGGTCCCGATAGCCGGGACTCGCGGGAAGACGACGTCGCGTGGACGGCGAGCGCGGAGGGGAGGACATCGTGAAAATCCTGGTCATCGACGACGAGCCGGGACTTCGCCAGACGGTGAGCATGGTGCTCAGCGAAGAAGGCTACCAGGTGAACGCGGCCTCCGACGGGGAGGAAGGGCTGGCGCGCGCCGCGGAGATCGAGCCCGACATCATCCTCTGCGACGTGCGCATGCCGCGTCTGCCCGGGATCGAATTCCTGGAACGCTACCGGGCCTCCGGTGGGGCCGCTCTCGTCATCGTCATGACCGCATACGGCGGGACCGAGCTGGCCATCGAAGCCATGAAGAAGGGCGCCTACGACTACCTGCCGAAGCCCTTCGCCGCCGACCAGCTCGTCCTCACCCTGAAGAAGGCCCAGGAGCGGGAAGCCCTGCGCCGGGAGGTGCGGCGCCTGCGCACGGAGGTGCGGGCCGACCGCAAATTCGGCGAGATCATCGCCCGGTCGCCCGCGATGACGCGCGCCCTGGAGACCGCGTCCAAGGTCGCGCGGCACCCCTCGCCGGTGCTGGTGACGGGGGAAACCGGCACGGGCAAGGAGCTCGTGGCGCGCTTGATCCACCGGGAGAGCGAGCGTTCCGACGCGCCGTTCCTGGCCATCAACTGCGGCGCCATTCCGGAGAATCTCCTCGAGTCCGAGCTGTACGGGCACGTGAAGGGCTCGTTCACGGGCGCCGACCGGGACAAGGTCGGGATCTTCGAGGAGGCCGACGGGGGCACGGTGTTCCTGGACGAAATCGGCGACATGCCCCTGTCGCTCCAGGTCAAGCTGCTCAGGACGCTGCAGGAGGGAGAGGTGCGACGCGTCGGCGACGCGCGGACCCGGACGGTGGACGTGCGCGTCCTCTCGGCCACCAACAAGAACCTCGAGAAGGAGATCAAGGAGGAGAGCTTTCGCCGAGACCTCTTCTACCGGCTCGCGGTGGTCATCATCCACCTCGCGCCGCTCCGACAGCGCAAGGAGGAAATCCCCCCGCTGATCCGACATTTCGTCGACCGCTATTCCGAGAAGCTCGACGTGGACATCCAGGGGGTGGACGCGGACGCCATGCAGCTCCTTCAGGACTACACGTGGCCGGGGAACGTGCGCGAGCTGGAGAACACCGTGGAGCGGGCGATCGTCCTCGCCGACGGGGACCGCATCACGGCGGCCGACCTGCCGGAGCAGATTCGCAGCCCCGTGCGTGCGTTCGACCGGCCCGAGCTGCTGGAAGACGAGCTGTCCGTGAAGAAGCACGGTGCGGCGCTCGAGCGCCGCCTCATCAAGCGCGCGCTCGAGCGGACCGGCGGCAACAAGACTCGCGCGGCGGAGCTGCTCGAGTTGAGCTCGCGCGCCCTCCTCTACAAGATCCGCGACTACGGGCTCGACTGAGCGGCCGTAGTCGCGGGACGTGGCCGGCCGTGGCGATCCCGACAGCGACCGCCGCCGCCCTTCCGACCCCTCTCTCCATGTCGCCGCCCCGCTTGGGCGGACACCCTCGACGGCATGGATCCCACACGCGGACGCCGGGCCGGCTTCACGCTGCTGGAAACGCTGGTCGTCGCGGCGATGATCGGCGTGCTCGCCGCCATCGCGGCGCCCGCGGCCCGACACGCGGCGGACCGCGCGGCGGCGCGCGGGGCCCGTGACGGCACCGCGATCTTCCTGAGCCGAGCCCGCGCCGAGGCGCCCGCGCGAGGCGGCGCCCACCTCGCTATCGACCTCGAGTCGGCCAGCCTCATGCTGCGGGGAGGCCGTCCCGGCGCGCACGGCGCCCACTTCGGAGCGCTCGACCTGAGGCGCCGCTACGGAGTGCGGGTGCAGAGCCGGGGGGTCGAGACCGGCAGCGTGGACATCGTCTTCGACGCGTACGGCATCGGTCGCATCGCCAGCAGGTCCCTGACCTTCCGGCGGGGGGCTGCGGAGGCCGGCCTGACCGTGTCGTCCTACGGGCGCGTACGCCGTTGGTAGCGCCGCGCGCGGCCGGCTTCACGGTGGCGGAGGTGTTGATCTCGCTCGCGCTCCTAGCCACGGGCGTGCTCGCGCTCTCGGCGGCCGCGCACCGTCTGCACGGGAGCACACGGAGCTTCCTGGAACGCGAGCGCGCCTACGGCCTGGCGGCGTGGGCCGTCGACTCGCTGCTGGCGACGGACACCGTCGCCCCCGGGGTCGACTCGGTCGGGGAGCTGACGGTGACCTGGCGCGCGGACGACGGGGTCGTGCGCGTGCGGGTGCTCGATCGCCGGCGACGCGCCCTGGCCGACCTCGCCGCCCGCCGGGGGCCGTACCTCCCCCTTCTGCCGGCCGCGTCGCCATGAGGCCCGACCACGCGGTCCGCGGGCGGCTCGGATTCACCCTGGTCGAGCTGCTGGTCGCCGCGGCCACCGGCGGCCTAATCCTCGCGGCCGCGTTCGGCCTGCTCGCTGCGCACGCGCGTCTGACCCGCGCGCACGTCGGTGGCCTGGCCTTCGCCGAGACCGCGCGCGTCGTCGCGCTCGTCGTTCCCGCGGAGGTCCGGCTCGCCGCCCCGGCGGACATCCCGGATGCGTCCGCGGACACGATGGCGATTCGCGCTGCGCGCGGACTGGCACTCGTGTGCGCTCTGGAGGGGGTGACGGTCCACGTCCGGTACCGCGGCATGCGCGATCCCGACGCCGCCAAGGACTCGGTGCTCGTCCTGGCCGGCGGCGCGATGGTGGAGACGGCGGTCGCGCTGGAATCGGATCGTCCCGCGCCGGAAGCGGCCTGCGCGGCGGACCCCTCCGCGCGCATCCGGACGTGGACGCTGTCCGACGCGGTCGGCGGCCGGGGGACCCCCCTCCTGCTCTACGAGCGCGGATCGTATCACCTGGCCGATGGGGCCCTCAGGTACCGGCGGGGAGCAGGGGGACGCCAGCCGCTCACCGACGAGCGCCTCGGACCGGGCGGCGCCTTCAGCCTGGCGGGCGGACCCCCGGCGCTCGCCGTCGATCTGCGCGCCGTAACCGAGCAGGGCGGCGAACCATTGCGCCTGCGCACGCGCGCCCGGCTGTGGAACTGGCGATGATGCCCGCGCTCGACGCCGACCGGGGCTTCGTCCTCCTGGCCGTGCTGCTCGTGCTGCTCGTGTTGGCGGCCGGCGTAGCCGGCCTCGCGGTGTCGGCGGCCGGCGTCGCCGACATCTCCGCCGCGAGCCTGCGCGTACACGAGGCGAGGCTGGCCGCCTTCAGCGGCGCCCACGCGGCGCTGGAGGGGTGGTCCGCGGACGCCGTCGCGGACCTGGGCGCGGGGAGCCTCGTCACGCTCGCGGAGGGAAGCCTCCCGGGCGGCGCCCGGTACGCCGCGACGGCCGAGCGGCTGGACGAACGGCGCGTGCTGATCCGCGCGCGCGGATGGGTCGAGCGAGGCGGGACGGCGGGAGCCGAGTGGCGCGTCGGCAGGCTCGTATCCCTCGCGTGCGGATGCGACTTCGCAGAGGCCATCGGAGCCGCGCTGGAAGCCGCCGGCGGCGTGCGGATTCCGGCCGGCGGCGTGGTGACGGCCGAGGGAACGGCGGGCGTCCGGGTCGACTCTTCGACCGCGGCGGGCGGCTTCGAGGGCGACCTGACGGGCGACCCGGCTATCGATCCCTCCGGATTCTCCCCGTCCGGCGTCTGGGAGTTCTTGGGGCAGCCGGCGGATCGGCTGGAGTCCGGCGTAGTGACCCCCGCGCCGCGCTCCACCGCTGACGGCACCTGCGACCGATCGGCGGCCGCCAACTGGGGCTCGCCGGCTAGCGGACACGCCTGCTCGTCCTATGCCCCGGTGATCCGCGCACCCTCGGACCTGCGCGTGGACGGTGGCGTGGGGCAGGGAGTCCTCCTGGCGGACGGTGACGTGGAGTTCACCTCAACCACCGAGTTCCGGGGCGTCGTCATCGCGCGCGGAGACGTCCTCGTTCGCCACGGCGCCCTCGTCCGGGGAGCGATCGTCGCGACGTCCCCGACGGGCAGGGTCGAGGTCGCGGGCGAGGTGCGGCTCGACCCCGTCGATCTGGAGGATGCGCTCGACGCGGTCGTGCGCGGCCGCGCGTTCGACCCTCCGGGCCGGAGGTGGATCCCGCTGTTCTGAGGACCTCGGGGCGCTTCGCGGGCGGTCTCGGGAGTGGGCAATCGGCCCTACAGGCGGGCCAAACGGGCCGCGTGCTTCACGCAACATGTTTCGCCCTCTCCAATTTTTTTCTCCTCGAAGCGCTGTGGAAGTTCTGCTAAATCGTTTTTTGACAACAAGTTGACTCCGGGCATGGATCGTGGTGTTCAGAAACGCGCGCAAACGCGCGTGACACGGAGAGGCCATGATTCAAAAGCGAGCGGGGTTCACGGTGGTGGAGCTGCTGATCGTGATGATCGTCGGCAGCGTGCTGGCCACGATCGTCTCGCAGAGCCTGGGCGCCTACATGCGGCGCCGGGCGCTGGACGACAGCCGCGCGGCCGTGTTTCACATGGCCGCACGCGCCAGGGCGCTCGGGATCGACCGTGGCATGGCGACGCTCGACATCGATCCCGCGCGGGACACGGTCACCCTGGTCCAGGGCGGGGACACGCTCGAGGTGCTGGACATCGCGGCGGACTACGGCGCGGACCTGATCGGGGACGCGGCCATCTCGATCTGCTATTCGTCCCGCGGCTACGCCCTTTCCGCGTGCACGAGCTTCGGCGCCAACCAGACGCTCGAGCTGGAGTTCCAGGGAGAGACGGTCGGTCTGGTGGTGCGCCCGCTCGGCCAGCTGGAGGTGCTGTGATGCGCTCCGGCCGCCCGGAAGGCTTCACCGTGATCGAGATGCTGGTGGCCCTCGTGGTGCTCTCCGTGGGTCTGCTCGCGATGGCCTCCGTCATGGGGACGCTGATCCTGCAGACCCGGGCGGCGGACATCCGTACCGAGCGCTCCTTCGCGGTCCAGCAGGCGGCGGAACGATTGCGGGCGCAGTCGTTCTCGGCGATCGCCGACCGCGCCGAGGCCGACGCGGTGACCGTCGGGAGCTACGACGTCTGGTGGACGGTCGCGGGCGCGACGTCCATCAAACGGCAGATCGAAGTCTTCACGAAGGGTCCCGGCTACGTGCCGGGGAACGGATTCATCGAGGCCAAGCTGGATACGTTCCAGATCACCCTGGCGCGGATCGACTGATGAGGCGACGCCGAATCGAGGGGTGGCTGCGCGGGCTGCCGGGGCGTCGCGACGCGTCCCGGGCCTCGAACGAGCCGGAGCCGGAGCGCGCCGCGGAGGCGGGCTTCACGCTGGTCGAGCTGCTCGTGGTCAGCGTGCTCGGGGCGGTGGTGCTCGGCGCCGTGTTCCAGACGCTCTCCATCCAGAACAGGACATTCCAGCGCCAGAGCGCCGTCATTTCGGCGCAGGAGGCCTCGCGTACGACCCTGGCGGTGCTGGCGGGCGAGCTGCGCGAGGTCAGCGCGACGGGGCAGGACCTGATCGCCGGCAGCGTCGACTCCGTCGCGATACGCGCGCAGCGCAAAGTCGGCTTCGTCTGCAACGTCGGCCTGGCGGGGGTCCTGTCCGTATGGGAGTTGGGCCAGCCATTCGAGAGGGGCGACAGCATCTTCGTCTTCTCGCAGGGACCCGACCTCATCGACGGCGCGGACGACGCCTGGATCCCCGGGATGGTCGACGTGGTCGTCCGCGGCGTGGCCCCTCCGGGATGCGGCGTCGCCTGGCCCAAGAAGACGCTGAGCGGCGTCGCCGACGGCGACTACGTCGTAGCGACGCTGACGATCAGCACTACGCTGGGCCTGGGCGACGTCACCCGGGGAGCGCCCGCGCGCACGTTCGAGCGGCTGACCTATGGGCGCTATCAGGTGGATGGAAGCACGGTACTGGGGCGCCGGGCCGGCGCCGGGGATGTGGTGCCGCTGGTGGGACCGCTCGCGCAGGGCAGGGACGGGCTGCGCTTCGAGTTCTTCGACGCGGACAACGACGACCTGGGTGGAGGTGGGGCGGTCGCGGCTGCCGACCTGGACGACGTGTCGTTCTTCACGCTCTCGGTCCAGGGCCGGCAGGCCAGCGGTAGCATGGACGCCGACGGGTTCTACGAGGATTCGCTCACCGTGTCGGTATTCCTTCGCAACAACGACCAGAGCGCCCTGAACTGAGGTTTCGGATGTCGTGGACACACAGGAACGAGAGAGGATTCGCGCTGGCGGGGGCGGTGTTCGCCCTGGTCATCGTCGGCGCGCTCGTCACCGCGGGCTTCTTCGCCGCCTCGCAGGAGTCCAGGATCGGCTACAGCACGCAGTACGCGGCGGACGCGTTCTTCGCGGCCGAGCGAGGCCTGAACGAGCTCGTCGGCAGCAAGTCCATGGCTTTCTACGACGACTCCGTCGCCGTCGATGCGATCGTTGAGCCCGCAGGCTTCCAGGCGGTGAACGTCGTATCGGACGGCGTCGACAGCGAGTACTCGGTGCTGGTGCGGGGTCTTGGCGACCGGCTCTTCTACGTGGAGTCCACTGGTCGCGTGACCGGCGGCGGACGGTACGGCGGCGCCGCCCGTCGCACCGGGATGGTCGTGCGTACGCTCGACCTGGACTTCGGCGCGGAGCAGGCGCTGATGACCTACGGCGGCATCAACTTCCAGGGCGCCGCGTCCGTCAGCGGCATGGACGACGCTCCCTCCGGCTGGACCGGGTGCCCGGTCGGCGCGGACGGTCCCGGTGTGCTCGCCAAGGACAGCACGACCATCGAGACGAAGAACAACACGGACCTCGAAGGCGACCCCGCCATCGACCAGGACACCACCATGACGGCGGAAGATTTCCTGGAGTACGGCGGGCTGGACTACGACCGGCTCGCCGCGATGGCGGACGACAACTACCAGATCCCCGGCGGCACGGTGATCAACAACACCGCGCCCTCGTACCTGGGCGGCGGCGGGTGCAACACGCTGGACGGAAGAAATTGGGGAGCTCCGACCGATCAGACCGATGCGTGCGCGAGCCATTTCCCGCTCATCCACGCCAACGGGGACGTCACCATCAACTCGAACGCGCGCGGCCAGGGCATCCTGCTCGTGGACGGTGACCTCAAGCTGAGCGGCGGCTTCGAGTTCTACGGAATAGTGATCGTCAAGGGAAAGCTGGATATTGGATCGGGCGGAGCTCAGATTCATGGAGCGGCGCTGGTTCTCAGCTACGCCGACGTGGGCGTGGAGAGCGGCTTCGCCGGCAACCCCGAGATTCAGTTTTCGAGTTGCGCGGTGGAGCGCGCGGTCGCCCTGAACGCGGTCGTCAACCGGGCGTTCCCGGTGGGCGATCGCAGCTGGGTGGACCTGACGGCTACCGGTACGCTAGCGTATTAGGGCTCGACCGATGATCGCGGCGGCGGTTGCACGCGCATCTGGAGTCGCGCCGGCGGGAGCGGCGAAGCGGCGGGGGCCGCGGATCGTTCGCGCCTGGGTTGAGGGAGATGCGGAGGCGGGGAGGACGACGATGAGGCGGCGGTGCTTTCGACCGCCGGCCCCTCACAATCCCCCGGGTGCCACACTAACCATACATGGCAATGGCGATGTTCGGCCGTAACCGGATGTCCGCTGGCCTGGATATCGGCAGCGGTTTCATCAAGCTGGTCGTCGTGGATCACTCCGGCGACGAGCCGGAGGTGGTGCGTCTGACCACCAGCCCACTCGTCCCGGACGCGATCGTCGAGGGCGAGATCATGGATCCCGTGCTGGTGACGGAGACCCTGCGCTCGGTGCTGGACGGCGCGGACCTGAGGAAGACCGATGTGATCGCCGCCGTCGGCGGCCACGACGTGATCATCAAGAAGATCCAGATGGACCGGATGACCGAGTCCGACGCGCGCGACGTGATCCGGTGGGAGGCCGAGCAGCACGTCCCCTTCGACATGGAGAGCGTCCAGCTCGACTTCCAGATCCTGGACCCCGCCGGCGATGGCGCGCAGATGAACGTGCTGCTGGTGGCCGCCAAGCGGGAGCTCATCGAGAACCGCATCGGGCTGCTCGGCGACGCCAACGTGACCGCGAAGATCGTGGACGTCGACGCGTTCGCGCTGCACAACGCGTTCGAGCTCAGCTATCCGGAAGGGATGGACGGCCTCGTCGCGTTGCTGAACATCGGCCACGAGACCACCAACATCAATCTGCTCGAGGACCGCGTGCCGGTCCTCGTCCGCGACATCCCCTTCGGGTCGCGCCGCCTCCGGGAGGCCCTGCAGCGCGACCGCGGGATGGCCGCGGACGCGGCCGAGGAGGCGATCCAGGGGCACGCCGGCGGCGTGGACCTCGGCGAGTTCGTCAAGCAGCGCGCCGAGGAACTCGCGATCGGAGTCGAGCGGGCCGCTGCCTTCGTCATGGCCCAGTCCGGAGGCGGGCGTCTGGGTCGGGTGTTCATGTGCGGCGGCGGCGCGCGCGTGCCCGGAATCGTCGACGCGATCGGCGAGCGGCTGAGCGTGCGCACCGAGATCGCCAACCCACTGCAGCGGCTGGCCATCCGGCCCGAGATCCTGCAGTCCACGAATATCGAAGAACTCGCACCGATGCTGATGCTCCCGGTGGGCTTGGCATTGCGCAAGGTAGCGTGAGAGGGAGGCGGCCGTGATCGAGATCAACCTGGCTCCTGGCGCTCAGCGGAAGCGGCGCAGCCGCAAGGTAGGCTTTTCGCTACCTCGCGGGCGGTCCTCGGATGGGGGTCCGGACCGTTGGAACGTGGCGGTCGCGGCCGCCTGGATCGTCGCGCCCGTGATGCTGGGGTGGATGTTCATGGGGGCGCGTTCGCAGAAGGCGGACCTGGAGGTGGCGATCGAGGAGGCGCGCCAGGACAGCGCGCGCTTCGCGCAGGTCATCTCCTCGAACGCGACGCTCAAGGCGCGCCAGGACACCATCGCCGAGAAGCTGGAGATCATCCAGCAGATCGACGCTGGCCGCTACGTGTGGCCGCACATCCTGGACGAGGTCGCCCGGGCCGTGCCCGACTACACATGGCTGACGGAGGTCAGCCAGACCGCGGGCGGCCCGCTGCCGACCTTCCGTCTGGAAGGGCGCACGGGGACCACGTTCGCGCTGACGAGCTTCCTGCAGTCGCTGGAAGGGTCGCCGTTCATTCGCGACGTGCGCTTCGAGTCCACGGAGCAGGTACTGGAGGACGAGCGGCGACTCTACGTGTTCACCATCGCCGCCCGTTACGAGGAGCCGGCCCCGGATCTGATCGAGACGGTGCCGGTCTTCGACGCGATGGACGATGAGGAGTCGGCAATGGCCGCGGCGGACGGGGGCTCCGTCGCGGGTGCCGCGGGGGGGAGGTAGGGAACGATGGCGCTGCTGCCGCAGGACCCGGCCAAGCAGAAGAAGCTACTCGCCGTCATGGCGCCGCTCGTGGCGCTCGGGGGCTACTGGTACTTCTTCCACGGCAAGGCGACGGAGGAAATCGATACGATGGCGGTGCGCCTGGAGACGATGCAGGCGCAGAACCGGTCCGCGCGCACCATGGCGAGCACCGGCGGCGCGGAGCTGGAGCGACGCCTGGAGATCTACGAGCAGTACACCGGACGCCTCGAGCGGCTCATTCCGAGCCGCGACGAGGTGCCCCAGCTCCTGTCCGACATCTCCGAACGCGCGCAGCAGGTCGGCGTCGATCTCGCGCTCGTGCGACCGGAGACGGAGGCAGCGGGCCCGTATTACACCCGCCAGACGTACGAGATGGGTGTCACGGGCAGGTATCACGAGGTGGGATTGTTCCTGAGCGAGATCGGATCGCTGCCGCGGATCATCACGCCGATCGATCTGGAGGTTTCCACGCAGCGTGGAAACGCCGCAGGAGGGGACGACGAGGTACAGGCGTCCTTCCGGATCGAGACGTACGTGCTGCCGCGGCCTGGGGAGGTTGCGGATACGACGGGGGGTGGGGGCGATGCGAGGACGTAGCTTGCTGATCGCGGTGTGCGCGCTGCCGTTGGGCGCGGCGACCGCGAGCGCACAGTCGACGGCGCCGCCGAGGGCCGCGCCGGTCGTCGAGCTCGAATACGAGCGCGAAGTGTTCCGGTACCCGGTCGCGGGTCGCCGGGACCCCTTTTCGGCGCTGTCGCGCCGGGGAGACCTGGGCCCGCGTTTCGAGGAGTTGACGCTGCACGGCATCATCTTCTCGGCGGGAGGCGGCCGCAGCGTCGCCGTCGTCGCCGACGGCTCCGGAAAGCGGCATCGCGTCCGGCGCGGTGACGTAATCGGGGACGCGCAGGTGCTCGATATCGGGCCCGCGAGGGTCATCTTCAGCGTGGAGAACTTCGGGATCCAGCGGCAGGAGATGCTGGAGCTCGGGGCCGGCACGTCGGGGGGCGCGCCATGAGGGCCGCGCTGGCGCTGTGGCTGGCGCTGGCGGCGACCCCGGCGGCGCTCGGAGCCTTCGTTCCGGCCGAGGCCGCCCCGCGGCCGCCGGCGGCGGACGAGATCCACGTGCACGGGCTGCGCGTCCTGTCGGCCGGAGACCGCACGGTGGTCGAGATCGTTGTGGACGGTCCCGCCGCCGCCGCGGACTACCTGCTGCAGGGTCCCGCGCGGCTCGTCGTCGACGTGCCGGGGGCGCGCCACGCGCTGCCGGCTTACCGGTTCCCGCGCATCGATCGCGGCGGCGTGCTGGGCGTGCGCACCAGCCAGTTCAGACCCGACGTCGTACGCGTGGTCATCGAGCTGCAGGCGCCCGTCGAATACGCGGTCGAACGCCGCGAGGGCCTGATCCGGCTCAGCTTCCCGAACCCGGGCGGCGAGTTCGATGCCTGGGAGGCCGGCGGGCAGGGCGCGGCGCGTGCGCCGGCCGCCGAAGGCGTGGTGACCGCGAGCGCCAGGGAGCGGGACCGGCTGGATGCGCCCGCGATCCCGCAGGCGCGCCAGGAGCCGCGTATCACGGTGACCTTCGAGGACGAGCCGATCCGCAGCGTGATCGCGACGTTCTCGGCGTTCTCCGGTCGCAGCATCGTCGTGGGCTCCCAGGTCGAGGCCATGGTGGACGCCACCATCAACGACCAGCCCTGGGACGTGGCGCTCCAGGCGATCCTGCGAGCTCACGGGCTGGAGGCGCGCGAAACCGACAGCGGGATCATCCGCGTCGACAAGCTCGAGGAGCTCCGGCGCATCGAGTCGCTGGAGGAATCGGTCACGCGCCAGTTCCGGATTCGCTACGCGAGCGTCGACTCGATCGTGCCGGCGATCGAGCCGCTGCTCTCCGACAGCGGCCGGATCGCGAAGAGCGGTAACACCAACTCGCTGATCGTCACGGATCGCGTGAGCGTCGTGGAGCGCATCGCTCCGATCATCGACCAGCTCGACGTGCGCACTCCGCAGGTCACCGTGGCCGCGAAGATCGTCTTCGTGGACCGGACGGCGATCGAGGAGCTGGGCATCGTCTACGACATCAAGGATTCGCAGGGGAACCAGCTCAACCAGGTCAACCCCGGCTTCCTCGATTCCGACGGCGACGGGGTGCTGGAGCCCAGCGAGCAGACGGACGACGACGTCGTGCTTCTCGGCGGCTCGTCGATCGCGGCGCTCGCGAACGCCAACAACCGGGTCACCGCGCCCGCGCTGCAGGTGCTCAGCTCGCTCGTCCTGGGCCGGCATACCCTGGTCGGCTTCCTGGAGGCGCTGCAGCAGCTCAGCCTCACCGACATCCAGGCGGTGCCCTCGATCCGCACCATGGACAACCGGACCGCGCGCGTGCAGGTGGGCGAGCGGACGCCGATCCGCGTCCTGGACGCCCAGGCGCAGGGCGGGGAAGGCGGCCCCCGAGCGACCGTCAACCTGGAAGAGACCGGCATCATCCTGGAGATCACGCCGCACGTCACGGGAGACCAGGTGCTGCTCGAGATTCACGCCGAGCGCAGCAACATCGCGCTGGCGCCCTCGGACATCGGCGTGACGTTCCAGACGCAGGAAGCGGACACGCAGGTCCTCCTCGAGGACGGCGAAACCGCGGTGATCAGCGGGCTCACGCTGATCGAGAAGACGCAGGTGCGCACTGGCATCCCGCTCCTCATGGACCTCCCCGTCCTGGGCGCGCTGTTCCGGACCACGCAGGAGCGCGAGAACAAGCGTGACCTGCTGATCATGGTCACGCCCTACATCGAAAAACCGGATGCCCTATGAGCTCCTGCATCAGGCGCGCGGCGCCGCGACCCCTGTGGATCGCGGCGGCCGCCGCCGTCGGGCTGTCAGGCGCGGCCTGCGACGGCGATAACGCCTTCTCCGACAGCCCCGGAAGCGCCCAGCCGCAGATCCTGAGCATCGACGGACCGACCTCGATCCGGTCCGGAGACACGCTCATCGTGACCGTGAACGCGCGCGCTACGCGTGGCGTCAGCGAGATCACCGTTTCGCTGACCGGCGCGACCACGGCGGACACCGCCATCGCGGTGAGCCCGGCCGCGGAGCAGGCGAGCGCGGAAGCGCGTTTCGTCCTGCCCGAATCGCTCGGCTCCGGCGAGATCATGGTGGAGGCGCGGGCGAAGGACATCGAGAACAACGAGAGCGACGCCGCGCTGCTGGCGGTCGCCGTCCTGCAGGGCCCGAGGCTCGCCTTCACCAATCCGACCGACGGTCAGCAGCTGCAGGCGGGGTTGGCCCTGGGCGTACACCTCGAGGCCGACGACCCCAACGGGATTCGCCGGATTCAGATCATCCTCGGAAACCTCCTCGTCGACACGTTGACGTTCGACTTCGACCCGGCGCGCGAAAGCGTGCAGATCGACACCGCCTTCGTCATCCCGACGGGAGTGGAGGGCGTGCTGGAGCTCAGCGCGACGGGCCGGAACACGCTCGACGAGCTCGGCGCGACGGACGTGCTCTCGCTGCCGGTGAGCCTGAGCGGCGGGACCGACACCGAGGCACCCTTCGTGAGCGTCGACGTCGCCGCGGCGCAGCGCCTCGAGATCACGGACGGGGTCGATGTCACGGTCACCGCGCGCGACGCGCCGGGCGGAAGTGGCCTGTCGCGGCTGGGCATCGCCGTGATCGGAATCAACGGCGTCGACACGCTGGCCCTGCGGCCGCGCGAGACGGCGTCGTTCAGCCCCGCGCGGACGGGCACGGTGGTGCGCACGTTCAGCTTCACGCCGGAGCAGTTCGTGGACACTCTGGCCCTGCCGGACACCGTCGTGTTCCGGATCCATGCGTTCGCCGTGGACGTTTCCGGCAACTGCGCCGCCGCGGTGAGCGAGACGGAACAGCGGCTCACCTGCAACGGAACCGCGCAGCCCGGGGACACCGTCGCCAGCGGCTCCGCCGGACTGCGCGCCGAGGTCCTCGTGGTGGAGGGGCGCACGATCTCGCTGGAGGACGGCGGGACGATCGCCGACGCGCGCGTGGACGTCTCCCGCCGGCGCCTCTACCTGAGCAACATCAACCGGAATCAGGTCGAGCGCCTCGACTTCGACGCGCTCACCTTCCAGGAGCCGATCAAGGTGGGGTCGGAGCCCTTCGGCCTGTTCCTGAACATGGCCGAGGACACGCTCATCGTCGCGAACTCGGGCGGCACCAACGTGAGCTTCGTGTCGCTCGACGGGACGCCCGTCGAGGACGGATCGCGGCGGTTGTTCACGCCGAACGACGTCCTGTTCGAGCTGACCGAGCAGATCGTGTCCGGCGTGATCCGCTACACGGGGGAGTTCTTCGATTTCAGCGACCGGCCGATGTTCATCGCGCAGGATTCGCGCGGCCGGCTGCTGTACTCGACGAGGCCGACCGGCTCCGCCCCGAACGGCTCCATCCGTCGCGTCGACGAGGATCCCGACCCGGGCAGCACGGAGGACGTGCCGGAGGTGACGTTCCTGTTCGTGGGGAACGCGGTGGACGACACCGACAACAAGATCGCTATCGCGCGCGTGGACAGCATGTTCATCGTGCCGGGCGGAGCGTCGCCCAGCGACGCCGTGCGCATCTTCGACCACCAGCCGGGCTTCCCGCAGAACATCATCGACAGCGGGATCAAGCCCCTGGGCGCGGCCCTCGACACGCTGCGGTCGGAGGGCTCGGATGTATTCTCCTCCCGCGGCGCGTGGCAGCTCGACGAGGTCGGCCTGAGCGACACGACGTTCCTCGCGGCCTCCGGCAACCGGCAGCACATCGGCTTCGGGGAGGGCGCCACCGCGCCGACCGGGCGGATCATCATCTGGAACGCCGAGGAGAACGGCGGCCTAGGGGCGCTGTCCGCTCCCACGGAGATCGCCGACATCGTGAGCAACGCGGCCGAAGTCGTGAACGGCATCGGGCTGAACCAGGACGGCTCGCTGGGCGTGGCCCGGGGACAGCTGGGCGCCTACTTCTTCACCGGCGGCAACGACCCGGTCGGGGACCTGCGCCTGCAGGGCGTCTTCCAGGAGGGCCTGCAGGATGGCGGCGCCGGCGCCACGTTCCACCCGCTGCACGACACCGCGCGGGCGTCGAACGAGACCACCGTCGCGTTCGTGGGGACGAACAGGCAGAGCGTCAAGGCGATCGACACGTTCCACTTCTTCGAGCTGGGCGAGATCTTCATCCGCGACAACGTCGTGGGTCCGCTGCGGGCGTCCCTGCCCTTCGCGACCGACAACGCCGGCCGGACCTGTCCGGGCGACCCCCAATGCGTCGTGCTCAAACTCTTCGGCGTGACGAGCGCGGGCGGCGTGGTGGTGGTGAACGTGCGCCAGGAGGATGTGGGCGGCTGATGCGTGACACTCGGGCCGGGACCGCGGCGCGCCGTTGCGCGCCGTTCCCGCCCGAACGACTATGGAAGAGCCCGGCTCCGGCCGGGCTCTTTCGCATCAAGGTTCCCAGGTTCGAGCGGCGCGGCGGACGCACATGCACTTCACGTTTCGGACGGCGGGAGAATCTCACGGGCGCGGCCTAGTCGCCGTGATCGAGGGCGTCCCCGCGGGCCTCGCGTTGGACGCGGAACGCGACATCGACGCCGAGCTGGCGCGCAGGCAGGGCGGATACGGGAGGGGCGCGCGCATGAAGATCGAGCGCGACCGGATCGATGTGCTGGCGGGGATCCGGCTCGGCGAGACGATCGGCGCCCCCATCGCGCTGCTGCTGTGGAACCGCGATTGGGACAACTGGCGCGCGGCGATGGCGCCCGAGCGGCCGGGGCCGGCCGCGGACGAGGAAGCGCTTCGCAGGGTTCACCTGCCGCGCCCCGGGCACGCCGACCTGGTCGGCGTGCTCAAATACGAGCGGGAGGACGCGCGCGATGTGCTCGAGCGCGCGTCCGCGCGCGAAACCGCGATGCGAGTCGCCGCCGGCGCCGTGGCGAAGCGACTGCTCGCGGAGCTCGGCGTGACGGTCGGCAGCCATGTGGTGTCCTTCGGGGGCGTCCGCGTATCCTCGCCTTCCGCGTGGCCGGACGACATCAACGCGATCGCCGACCGGTCACCGGTGCGCGTGCTGGATGGCGAGGCCGAAGCCCTGGTCATCGAGGCCATCGACGCGGCGGCGGCCGACGGGGACACGCTCGGCGGCGTGTTCGAGATCGTGATCCGCGGACTCCCCGTCGGGCTCGGGAGCTACGCCGCCGCGGACCGCCGCCTGGACGGCCGCCTCGCCGGCGCGCTGATGTCCATCCAGGCCATGAAAGGCGTGGAGATCGGCCTCGGCTTCGCGGCGTCGGACCGGAGGGGATCGGCGGTCCACGACGAGATCGAGTCGGATCCCGGGCTTCGCAGGACCGGCGGATACCGCAGGCTCGGCAACAACGCCGGCGGCCTAGAAGGGGGCATGACGACGGGTGAGCCGCTGGTCGCGCGGGTCGCCATGAAGCCGCTGTCCACCCTGATGAAGCCGCTGCGGAGCGTGGACCTGCGCTCGGACGAGCCGGCCGCCGCGATCCGCGAGCGCAGCGACGTGGCCGCGCTCGCCGCCGCCGGCGTGGTGGGCGAGGCCGTCGCCGCCGCCGTGGCCGCCGATGCCATGCTGGAGAAGTTCGGCGGCGACTCCATGGCCGAGACGCGCCGGAACCTCGAGGGGTACCTGGATCAGCTCGCTCGCCGCGGGGAGCGCCTCCGCTCCGGGGGCGCTCGCGAGTCCGGCCGCCGCGGCGAAGGCGCGCGCGGCTACGAGTCCGGGATCGATCCGGCCGCGCAGGGGTGAGCGGCGAATCTCGGCTGGCGACGGAGCCGGGGGAGGGCGGGGTCGTTCGGCGCGTCGTCCTCGTCGGGTTCATGGCCGCCGGCAAGTCGGTCGTCGGTAAGACCCTCGCGCGCCGGCTCGGGTGGGCCTTCTACGACGTGGATTCGGAGACGGCGGCGAGCGCGGGCGTACCGGTCGCCGAGATCTTCGCGCGCGCTGGCGAAACCGCCTTCCGGCGCCTGGAGGCCGAGCTGGCGGCGCAGGCGCTGGGGCGCGACCGGGTGGTGATCGCCACCGGTGGAGGATGGCCCCGGAACCGCTGGAGCGGCTGGCCGCGGCTTCCCCCCGGCACGCTGTCGGTCTGGCTGGCGGTGTCCGCCCGCGAGGGCGTCCGACGCGCCCGCGCCGACGGCCTGGCCCTGCGGCCCGTGCTGGCGGCCGGAGATCCCGTCGCGCGGGCCGAGGAGCTCCTCGCGGCGCGCGTTTCGGCGTACCGGGAGGCGTCGATCCACGTGGACACGGAGGGCCAGGATCCGGACGACATCGCGCGCCGCATCGCGCGGCTCGTTCGCGAGGACCCGGCGCCTTCGAGCGACCCCAGCGGCGGAACCAACGGCGGCTAGCCGCGTAGGCGGGCCGAGGACGCACGGTCCGGACGGACGCGGGCGGCCCTACCGAACTTCGGGAGAGCATGGCGAAAGCAACGACGAGGCTCGTGGTGGTGGAATCCCCCGCGAAGGCGCGCACGATCGGGCGCTATCTGGGGGGTGGGTACGAGGTGAAGGCGTCGGTGGGGCACATCCGTGACCTGCCGCAGCGCGAGCTCGGCGTCGACGTCGAAGAGGGGTTCGAGCCCAAGTACGTCACCATCCGCGGCAAGGGCCGGGTCATCCAGGACCTGAAGAAGGCGGCTCAGGGAGCCGACGAGGTCATCCTCGCGACCGACCCGGACCGCGAGGGCGAGGCGATCGCCTTCCACGTCGCGGAACAGCTCGGTTGGGACCAGGGCCCCAGCCGGCGCTTCCGCCGCGCGCGCATCTTCGAGATCACCAAGGACGCGGTGGGCGCGGCGCTGGAGCAGAGCGGCGAGCTGGACATGCGCAAGGTGGACGCGCAGCAGGCGCGCCGTATCCTCGACCGGCTGGTCGGTTACCAGGTCAGCCCGCTGCTGTGGAAGCCCATCCGCCCCGGTCTCTCGGCGGGCCGCGTGCAGACCGTGGCTCTGAGGCTCATCGCGGAACGCGAGAAGGAGATCCGCGCGTTCGTAGCCGAGGAGTACTGGAGCATCACTGCCCGCCTGTCCGCTCACGGCGAGTCGTTCGAGGCGAAGCTGCACCACATCGACGCCGAGGCCTTCCGGATTCCCGACGAGTCGGCCGCGCGGCAGGCGCTCGCCGACATGGACGGGGTTCCGTTCGAGGTCGCCGAGATCCGGCGCCGCGAGCGTCGCAAGAACCCGCCCGCGCCGTTCACCACGTCCACGCTGCAGCAGGAAGCGGCCAAGCGCCTCGGATTTCCCGCCCAAAAGACGATGCGCACCGCGCAGTCGCTGTACGAAGGGGTGGAACTGGGCGCCGAGGGCGCCGTCGGGCTCATCACCTACATGCGAACGGACTCCACCAGGGTGTCCACGGCGTCCGCCGAGGCGGCCCGCGGCTGGGTCGCGAAGAGCTTCGGCAAGGAGTACCTGCCGGCGACGCCGCGGCCGTGGGGCGGCAAGCAGCAGAAGGGAGCGCAGGAGGCGCACGAGGCCATCCGTCCCAGCGACCCGGCGCGCCATCCGGACCAGGTGCGGCGCCACCTGGGCAAGGACCAGGCGCGGCTCTACGAACTCATCTGGCTCCGCTTCGTGGCCGCGCAGATCCAGCCCGCGGTGTTCGACACGACGAGCGTCGACTTTCCGCTGCGCTCGGCGGGGGGGAAGGTCTACCTGTTCCGCGCCAGCGGGTCCGTGATGAAGTTCGACGGCTTCACCCGGCTGTACCGGGAGGCGCGCGAGGAGGGGGACGGCCAGGCGCTCGACGACCTGGACCCGCTGCCGGCGCTCCAGGAGGGAGAGCGCTGCGACCTGCGCGAGCTGGTGCCCGCGCAGCACTTCACCCAGCCTCCCCCGCGGTACAGCGAGGCGAGCCTGGTCAAGGAGCTCGAGAAGCTGGGCATCGGCCGGCCGTCCACGTACGCGTCGATCCTGTCGACGATTCGCGACCGCGGGTACGCGCAGATGGAACAGAAGCGCTTCCATCCCACGACGCTCGGCGAGACCGTGTCGGACGTACTCGTCGAGCTGTTCCCGCGCCTTTTCGCGGTCGACTTCACGAGCCGCCTGGAGGCCGAGCTGGACCGCATCGAGGACGGCGAGCTCGACTGGCGCGGGGTGCTGGGCGACTTCTACGGGCCCTTCGCCGAAGCCCTGCAGGACGGCGCAAGACGCGCCGACAGCGTCGTCCGGGAGGTTGTCGCCGGCGAAGCCAAGGATTGCGCCGTGTGCGGGCGAGAGATGGTCGTTCGCTGGAATCGGTTCGGCCGCTTCCTGGGGTGCTCCGGCTACCCCGAGTGCAACCACACCGAGTCGCTGGACGGAGAGCGGTCGGAGCCCGAGCCCACTGGCGAGGCGTGCCCCGAGTGCGGCGGCGAACTCGTGCGGCGACAGGGCCGCATGGGCGACTTCATCGGCTGTTCCAACTACCCGACGTGCCGGTATACGAAGCCGCGGACGATCCCGGGCCTCGTGTGCCCGGAATGCGGGCAGGGGGAGGTCGCCGAGAAGCGCACGCGGCGCGGAAAGTCGTTCTGGGGCTGCGTGCGGTATCCCCACTGCAAGTGGTCCACCTGGGACCGCCCGATGCCGGGGCCGTGCCCGGTGTGCGGGTCCGCGTTCGTGACCGAGAAGACGACCAAGGCGAAGGGGACGTTCATCAAGTGTCCCCGGTGCAAGGCGGAGATGGAGCCTGGCCAGTTCGAGGCGGAGCGCGCGGAGGCCGCGTCCGCCGCGGAGTGAACGCCGCCGCGGCGGGGGCGAGATGAGCCTCGTCCGGGTCATCGGGGGTGGCCTCGCGGGCTGCGAGGCGGCGTGGCGGCTGGCCCGCTCGGGCCACGCCGTGGAGCTGGTCGAGATGCGCCCGCAGCGGAAGACGCCGGCGCACCGGACCGATGCGCTGGCCGAGCTGGTCTGCACGAACTCCTTCAAGAGCGTCGATCCGACCAACGCGCACGGGCTCCTCAAGACGGAGATGCGGGCGCTCGGCTCGATCCTGCTCGCCGCCGCGGACGAGTCCCGCGTGCCCGCCGGCACGGCCCTGGCGGTGGACCGGGAGCTGTTCGCCGCGGCCATGACGCGGCGCATCCAAGCGGAGCCTTCCATCCGCGTGGTCCGGCGCGAGGCTACCGGGATCCCCGAAGGGCCCACGGTGCTGGCGACCGGTCCGCTCACCTCGGACGCCCTGTCGGCCGCGATCGTCTCGCTCCTCGGAGACGCCGGGCTGGCGTTCTACGATTCCATAGCGCCCATCGTCTCACACGACTCGATCGACCTCGGCGTCGCCTTCTACGGTTCCCGCTGGGGCAAGGGCGATGGCGCGGACTACCTCAACTGCCCGCTCGATCGCGAGCGCTACGTGACGCTCATCGACGCGATCCGCGAGGCCGACACGTACCCCGGCCACGACTGGGAGAACGTGCCGTTCTTCGAGGGGTGCCTGCCGGTCGAGGAGATGGTCCGGCGCGGAGAGGACACGCTCCGCTTCGGGCCGATGAAGCCGGTCGGAATCTCGGATCCGCGCACGCGCGGGCGGGCCTACGCGGTGGTGCAGCTCCGACGTGAAGACCGCGCGGGCCAGATGTGGAACATGGTGGGATTCCAGACGCGCCTGCGCACGGGGGAGCAACGGCGGGTCTTCCGGCTGATCCCGGGCCTCGAGGAAGCGGAGTTCCTGCGCACCGGCTCCATCCACCGGAACACGTACCTGAATTTCCCGGAGCGGCTTACGGCCTACGGGGCACCCCACGCGCGTCCCGACGTCATCGTCGCGGGTCAGCTCACGGGCGTGGAAGGCTACACGGAATCGGCCGCCAGCGGCATCCTGGCGGGGATCAACATGGACCGCCTGCTGCGCGGCGTATCCCCTTCCGTCCCGCCCGCGAGCACGATGATCGGCGCGCTGTACCGCTTCCTCGCCGAGGCCAGCCCGAAGGAGTTCCAGCCGATGAACTCCAACTTCGGGCTCCTCGCGCCGCTCGCCGAGAACATCCGCGCCCGGAAGGCGCGCCGGGCCAGGCTGGCGGACCGTGCGCGGGGGGAGCTGGCGGATTGGATGCGCGAGGCGAGGATCGAGCGCTACGCGCCCGGGCCTCCCGGCCGCGGCGGTGCGCGCCCTGCGGCGGCGGAGCCCGCGCCGGTGGTCGGGTGACGAAATCCGGCGAACCGTCCCGCTCGCCCCACGTCGAGCGATTCCTCCGGAACGCGGCCGACGGCAGGCAGCTCAGTCCGCACACCGTCACCGCGTACGCGCGCGACCTGGGCGAGTTGCTGGACTTCCTCGGACGGCACATGGCCAGCGGATGGTCCTGGGCGGCGATCGGCCGCAACGACCTGCGCGCTTTCACCGCGGACCTGTCGCGGCGCGGCCTGGCGCGTCGCACCATCGCGCGCAAGCTTTCGGCCGCCCGCTCGTTCTTCCGCTTCCTCCATCGGGACGGCATCATCGCCGCGAACCCCGCCCGCTCGCTGCGGGCGCCGAAACTGGAGAGGACCCTCCCCAACTGGCTGAGCCGGACCGACGTTCAGCGCCTGTTCTCGGCCGTCGAGACGCGCGCGGCGCAGGGCGGCTTCCTGGCGGCGCGCGACCACGCGATGGTGGAAGTGCTGTACTCGTCGGGCCTGCGCCTGGCGGAGCTGCGCGCCCTCGACCTGCAGGATGTCGACCTGCTCTCGGATCAGGTCAAGGTCGTCGGCAAGGGGCGCAAGGAGCGCATCGTCCCGCTGGGCGGCGCCGCCGTCCGGGCCCTGCGTCGGTACGAAGCGCGCCGGCGGGAGGTGCTGGCGGCCTGCCCCGAGGGGGATCGCGAGGCCCTCTTCGTGAGCGGGAACGGCCGCCGGCTGTCCGATCGGCGCATCCAGCAGATCGTGCGCGCCGTCCTGGACGAAGTAGCGGGGGGCGCCGGGCTCAGCACGCACTCCCTGCGCCACACCTTCGCCACGCACCTGCTCGATGCGGGGGCGGACCTGATGGCGGTGAAGGAGTTCCTCGGCCATGCTTCGCTCTCGACCACGCGGATCTACACGCACACCTCGACCGAGCGGCTGAAGCGGGTGTACGATGCAGCCCACCCCCGGGCTTGAGGAGGCGTTGCCAGGATATGACCACGCAAATGCACGCAACCACCGTCGTCGCCGCCCGCCGCGACGGGCGGGTCGCCATGGGCGGCGACGGCCAGGTGACGATGGGCGAGACCGTCATGAAGGCGTCGGCCCATAAGGTGCGTAGGCTGCGCGACGGGAAGATCCTCGCGGGGTTCGCGGGCTCGGTCGCCGACGCGTTCACCCTGTTCGAGAAGTTCGAGGAGAAGCTCGAGCGGTTCCCGGCCAACCTCCCCAAGGCCGTGGTCGAGCTCGCCAAGGACTGGCGCACCGACCGCTACCTGCGCCGCCTCGAGGCGTTGCTGGTCGTGGCCGATGCGAAACACCTCTTCGTCATCGGCGGCGACGGGAACGTCATCGAGCCCGATGACGACGTCGTCGCCATCGGCAGCGGCGGCGCGTATGCGCTGGCCGCGGGGCGCGCGCTCCAGGCGCATTCCGACCTGGACGCCGCGGGGCTGGTGCGGCGATCGCTGGAGATAGCCTCGGAAATCTGCATCTACACCAACCAGCAGATCACCGTGCTGGAGCTGGAGTAGCGATGGACAAGAGAGACGCAGTCGAGGTCGAGGGCGGGTCCGGCCCGCCCATCGATCGCGCCGGATCGGGTGCGGGGCCGGACCCCGGCGGCGCGCAGAGCGCGGCGCCGCCCGATCTGCCCTGGCTGGACGAGCTCAGCCCGCGCCAGATCGTCGCCGAGCTGGACAAGTACATCGTCGGCCAGGACGCCGCCAAGAAGTCCGTCGCGATCGCCCTCCGGAACCGGTGGCGGCGGCAGCAGGTGGAAGAGGAGCTCAGAGGCGAGATCGTCCCGAACAACATCATCATGATCGGCCCGACAGGCGTCGGAAAGACCGAGATCGCCCGTCGTCTGGCCCGCCTCGCGGGGGCCCCGTTCGTCAAGGTGGAGGCGTCGAAATTCACCGAGGTCGGCTACGTCGGCCGCGACGTCGAGTCGATCGTGCGGGACCTCGTCGACGTCGGCGTGAACCTGGTCCGGGACGAGCGCGAGGCGGAAGTGGAGGAGCTCGCCGCGGGCCGCGTCGAGGAGCGAATTCTGGACCTGTTGCTGCCCCCGGCTCCGGCCACCGCGCCGACGGAGGGAGCCGACGGCGGTCCCGGGCCGCGCCCGGACGACGAGGGCGCCCCCAAGCCGTTCATCGTCAGCGCGGGCGGCGCCGTGCGCCGGGGCGAGGCGGGGGAGCCGGGTGCGCCGGCGCCCGGCCCCGGGGGGTCCGCCGAGCCGACCCCGGACCGACGCCAGCGCACGCGCGAGAAGCTGCGCGGCCTGCTGCGGGATGAAAAGCTCGAGGAGCGCTACCTGGACCTGGAGGTTCAGCAGTCGCTCCCCATCGAGAACATGATGCTCCCGATGGGCGGCGGAGAGGGCATGGACTTCAACTTCACCGAGATGCTGCAGGACATGCTGCCCAAGAAGAAGAAGCGGCGCAGCGTGACGGTCGCCGAAGCCCGCCGCATACTCATCCAGGAGGAGCTCGACAAGCTCGTCGACATGGACGAAGTCGTGAACGAGGCGCTGCTGCGGGTCGAGGAGATGGGGATCGTATTCATCGACGAGATCGACAAGGTCGTGGGCGAGCGCGGCGGCGGGCACGGGCCGGACGTGAGCCGTGAGGGGGTGCAGCGCGACCTGCTGCCGGTGGTCGAGGGCAGCACGGTCGGGACGAAGTACGGGCTGGTCCGCACCGACCACATCCTGTTCATAGCGGCCGGGGCGTTCCACATGGCGAAGCCCGCCGACATGATCCCGGAGCTGCAGGGGCGCTTCCCCATTCGCGTCGAGCTGTCGGCGCTGGGCGAGGTGGATTTCGTGCGCATCCTTTCGGAGCCGCGCAACGCGCTGTTGCGTCAGTACCAGGCGCTCGCCGCGACCGAGGGAGCCAAGCTGGACTTCACCGACGACGGCATCGCCGAGATCGCGCGCGTCGCGGCGGACGTGAACGAACGCATGGAGAACATCGGTGCCCGGCGCCTGCACACGGTCCTCACCACCCTCCTGGAGGACCTCCTCTTCGACCTGCCGGACGTGTCGGCGGATCGCCTGACGATCGACGCGGACACCGTGCGCGAGCGCCTCAAGGCGATCGTCGAGGACGACGACCTGAGACGCTACATCCTGTAGCTTCGAACCGCCTTCAAGCCAGGCACATGCGCGCAACCCGGCACTTTCTGGCGATTCCCGATCTCAACCGGGAGGAGCTGTACGACGTCCTCGCCCTGGCCCACCAGCTCAAGAGCGGCGCCCGCTCCGACAGGCCGCTCGGGGGGCGCACGCTGGCCATGATCTTCGCCAAGAGCTCGACGCGCACGCGCGTCTCGTTCGAGGCGGGGATGTTCCAGCTGGGAGGCCACGCGCTGTTCCTGTCCTCGCGCGACATCCAACTCGGCCGCGGGGAGCCGATCCGCGATACCGCCCGGGTGCTTTCGCGTTACGTGGATGGCCTCATGATCCGCACGTTCGCGCAGGAGGATGTCAACGAGCTCGCCAAGTACGCCACGGTCCCGGTGATCAACGGCCTGACCGACCTCCTGCACCCGTGCCAGATTCTCGCCGACCTCATGACCCTCCAGGAGCAGCTAGGCGAGGATCTGGGCGGCGTGCGCGTGGCCTGGATCGGGGACGGCAACAACGTCGCGAACTCGTGGTTGAACGCGGCGGGGCGTTTGGGGTTCGAGTTGAGGATCGCCTGCCCGGAAGGCTACGAGCCGGACGCCATCACGCTGCAGCGCGCGCGCGCGGCGACCACCGTGCGGCTGGTTCGCGACCCGGCGGAGGCGGCCGCCGGCGCGCACGTCGTGACGACCGATGTGTGGGCGTCGATGGGTCAGGAGGAACAGGCGCTCGAGCGCGCCGCGTCGTTCGCCGGGTACCAGGTGAACGACGGCCTCATGGCGCTCGCCGATCCGTCCGCGATCTTCCTGCACTGCCTTCCCGCCCACCGTGGCGAGGAGGTGACGGAGGAGGTGTTCGAGGGGCCGTGCTCCTTCGTCTTCGACGAGGCCGAAAACCGCCTGCACGCGCAGAAGGCGTTGCTGATCCGGCTCCTGGGCAACGACCGCGACCGCTTCGCCCCAGCCCCGAGGCAGGGAAGATGACCGCTACGGCCGACCAGGATCTGCTCGTTACGCCGCTGCACGAGCAGCACGTGCGCCTCGGGGCGAAGATGGTCCCGTTCGCGGGCTACTCCATGCCGGTGCACTACCCGACCGGGATCGTCGCGGAGCACCACGCCGTGCGTACGGCCGCGGGACTCTTCGACGTCTCCCACATGGGCGAGTTGCACGTCGCGGGGCCGGACGCGCTCCGGCTGATCCAGCACGTTATGACCAACGACGCGTCGACGCTCGACGTCGGTCAGGCGCAGTACACCGCCCTGTGCCGCGAGGACGGCGGCGTGCTGGACGACTGCCTCGTGTACCGCTTGCCCGACTCCTACCTGCTCGTGGTCAACGCGTCCAACCTGGACAAGGACCGGGAATGGATTCGCGCCCACGCCGGAGCCTTCGACGCGGATATCGTGGACCGCTCGGAGCGCACCGCGCTGCTCGCGCTGCAGGGGCCGCGAGCCGCCGGGATCCTCGCCCCGCTCGCCTCCGTTGACCTGGAGGAGATCGCGTACTACCGGTTCGCCGAGGGCGTGGTGGCCGGGCGGCCCGCGCTGATCGCGCGCACCGGATACACGGGCGAGGACGGCTTCGAACTGTACGTGGCGAACGAGGACGCCGTCCCGATCTGGACCGCCCTGCTCGAGGCCGGGGGGGGCGCCGGCCTGTTGCCGGCGGGCCTCGGGGCGCGCGATTCGCTGCGGCTGGAGGTCGGCTACGCGCTCTACGGAAACGACCTCGACGAGGAGCACGACGCCGTCGAGTCGGGACTCGGCTGGGTGGTCAAGTTGGACAAGGGCGACTTCATAGGCCGCGACGCGCTGGCCCGGCGCAAGGAGGAGGGAACCTCGGGGCGGCTCGTCGGATTTCGGCTGCGGGAGCGCGGGATCCCCCGTCCCGGGTACGAGATTCAGGTCGCCGGGGAAACCGTCGGCGTGGTGACCAGCGGCGTCCATTCCCCCTCGCTCGGGTGCGGCGTGGGCCTGGGCTACGTGGATCGTGAGCACGCCGCCGCCGGCACGCTCCTGGACGTCGCCATCCGCGGCAAGCCGGTGGCCGCGCAGGTCGAGCGCCCGCCGTTCTACCGGGACGGCTCCGTCAAGCGGTGACGGGCGCGCGCGAGCGCTCGGCGGCGCCCGAGCCCGGCGCGGGCGCGGCCGAGCCCGCGGAAGACGCCATCCGGGTCGCGGCGCTGACGGTGTCGGACGGCGTCATCGCCGGACACCGCCAGGACCGCAGCGGGGACGCGATCGCCGGCTGGACCCGCGCCAACGGGCACCGCCTCGTCGATCGGCGCGCGGTCGCGGACGAGGTCGCGGAGATCGCCGCGGTGCTCGGGGCGTGGATCTCCTCCGACGCCCCCGACGTGATCCTGACGACCGGAGGCACCGGCTTTACCGACCGGGACGTGACCCCGGAGGCGACCGCGCCCTTCATCGACAGGGAGGCGGCCGGGCTGGCCGAAGCGATCCGCCGGCGCGGCGAGGACAAGACGCGCTATTCGATCCTGTCCCGCGGCCTCGCCGGCATCCGCGGCCGCACGCTCATCGTCAACCTGCCGGGCAGCACGGGCGGCGTGCGCGACGGGCTCGCGGTCCTCGATGAGGTGCTCGCGCACGCGGTGGAGCTGCTGCGCGGAGGACCGGCCGACCACAGCCCCCCGAGGCAGGAGTCGTGAGCGACCCGGCCGCGGGCCGGCGCCCTCGCCCCCCGCAAATCGCCGCCTCCATGGAACCCCCCTCGTTCGGTGGCGCGGCGCACGGGATTCCGACAGCTTTCACGCCTTCGGGAAGGCGCGCTTTTCAGCCGAGGATGCAGCCATAGCGGGAGACTCCGAGTCGGTGCTGATCACCACGGCGGACCTCGAGCCCGCCGTCCGGCTCCGGGACGGCTTCGCGGAGGCGGGCTTCGACACCGAGCTCCTCACGCGGGAGGAGTCGGTGGCCGACTATCCGGACGGCGCGCTGCTGATCCTGTCGGGGGACCTACGCCGACCGGCCGCGCGCCGGCGCGTGGAGGAGGCGCACGCGGGGGACCACCTTCCGGTGATGGGGCTGGCGGCGACGGAGGAGGAAGTGGCGGCCTGCCGCGAGCTCGGGCTCGCCGCCTGCGTCGCGAAGCCCGTGGACGTCCGCGAGGCGGTCGCCGAGGGGCGGCGCCTCGTCGAACGGCGCCGCCTGCGCCGGACCACCGGCATCGTCGGCGAGACCGAGGCGATGCAGGACGCCCTGGAGCGGGTCGTCCAGTTCGCGCCGGTGGACGCGACCGTGCTGGTCACCGGCGAGAGCGGAACCGGCAAGGAGCTGATCGCGCGCGGCATCCACGCCCTGTCCGCCCGCCGCCACAAGCCGTTCATCGCCGCCAACGTCGCGGCGCTGCCCGAGACCATCCTCGAGTCCGAGCTGTTCGGGCACGAGAAGGGCGCCTTTACCGGGGCGATCGCCCAGCGCAAGGGACTCTTCGAGCTGGCGCACCGGGGCACGCTGTTCCTGGACGAGATCGGGGAGATGCCCCGGACGACGCAGACGAAGCTGTTGCGGGTGATGGAGGAGCGGGAGTTCCTGCGCGTCGGAGGGGAGACCGCGATCCGGGTCGATGTCAGAGTGATCACGGCGACCAACAGGGACCTGAGAACGCTCGCCGAGTACGGAGACTTCCGCAAGGATCTCTATTTTCGCCTGAACGTCCTGCATATCCGGATGCCGCCGCTGCGCGAGCGGCTGGACGACATCCCCCTCCTGGTGGAGTCTTTTGCGCGCGAGGTCGCCGAGCGGCACGATCTGGAGCCGGTGCACCTCTCCCCGGCCGCGCTCGATCTGCTGCGGGAGTACGACTGGCCCGGCAACATCCGCGAACTCCGCAACCTCGTCGAGTCGATGGGTGTGCTGACCCCCGGGCGAGAGGTCATCCCAGAGGACATCCCGGCGCCGATCCGCTCCGGCGGAGGCCGGCGGGCGGTCCCCGCGCCCACCGGGGCGGGTGGCGCGGGGGATCGCCTCCGACCCGAGCTCGAATTCGTCTTCCGCACGCTCGTAGACCTTCGGGTGGACCTGGAGGATCTGCGCGACCGCTTCGACGAATTCCGCCGTGACCGCTCTCTCGCCGCCGCTGGCCGGTCGGCGGGACCGCCGCTGCTGGGGCCCGGATTGGCGGATGGCTTCGAGGTGATGGAGGCCGAGGAGGTGCCGATCGAGGAGGGCATCGAGGTCGGCGTGTCGTATGGCGACGATGGCGCGGCGGGCGACCCGCCCGCCGAACCCGTGGACGAGGATCTCGAAGGGGTCATCGTATACCGTCCCGGCATGACCCTGGAGGATCTCGAGAAGGAGGCGATCGCCGCCGCGCTCGCGGACGTGAAGGGGAACCGCCGGAAGGCTGCGGAGACGCTGGGGATCGGCGAGCGCACGCTCTACCGCAAGATCAAGCAGTACGACATCCCGCTCTGACGCCGTCCGCTAATTCCCGCCGGTGTCAGCCTGCGAGCGGACGCGGGCCCGCTCCTCCTGGAGCGTGCGGATGATCGACTCCCAGGCGTCGCTCCTGACGCCCTCGTACTCCAGCTCCAGCGGGATTTCCAGGTCGATGCGTCCGTCGTAGGCATACACCGCGAATTGGAGGCCCTGCTGCTGCAGACGCTGCCGCCCCCATTCCGGCGTGACCGGAAGGATCGCCAGCGGCTGCATCCGGCGGCCCTGCTGGAACAGCGTCACCTCCTCCGGCTCGTACGTGACGTCCTTGTCGTAGCTGAAGAACGACACCAGGAAGAGCGACGGGTCGCTCTCCCGCGACTCGCGCGCGGCCTGCTCGCGTCGCGCGGCCGCCAGGCCGTGCAGACGGTCGTAGGTATCGGGCGCCGTGAGCCGGATGACCGACTCCGCGAGCGGCGTCACCTTCAGGAGAAGCGGGCCGGTGCGCACCTGAATCGTGGCTTCGTCCTGCCTCAACCGGCCGAACCCGGCGGGTACGAGGGCGTCGTCCCCTTCCTCGGAAGCGGCGGCCGTGGGCGTCGGATTCTGCGCCTCCGCTCCTCCGCCCGAACAGGCGGCCGCGAGCCCGAACGACAGCGCGGCGAGCAGTCTCTTCACGACCGTTCCTCCTCCAGCGGGTCATCGGCCGACTCGACCGGAACCGGCGGCCCCGCCGGTCCAGGCGCGTCCTCGATCAGGTGCGCGAGGCTCGCGAGCAGGTCCGCGCGCCCGTCGCCCGACACCGAAGAGAACGCGAGCACCTGCTCCGCGTCCACCGCGAGCGAGCGGACCACGCGGGCGATGCTCTCCCCTCGCGCGGACCTCTTCACCTTGTCCATCTTCGTCGCCACGACCAGCACCGGCGTGCCGAGCGCGGCGAGGAACTCCATCATCCTGCGGTCGTCGGCGGTCGGCTCCCGCCGCGCATCGACGAGCTGCACGACTCCGCGCAGCCGGTCAGATTCTCCCAGGAACCGGTCGATCGCCAGCCCCCAGGTCTCGCGAACCTCGTCCGGGACCTTCGCGTAGCCGTACCCGGGCAGGTCCACGAGGTGGAACACGACGTCGCTCGTTTCCCCATCCTGCTCCAGGCGGCCGCGCACCCTGTAGAAATTGATCTCCCGCGTCTTACCCGGCCGACCGGACACGCGTGCCATCTGCGTACGTGTGCGCCCGAGAAGACGGTTGATGAGGCTGGACTTGCCGACGTTGGACCTGCCCGCGAAGGCCACCTGGGGGAGGGGATCGGAGGGCGGCGCGCCGCCAGGCGCGCCGATGGCCCCATCGAAGTCGACGGAGAGGATACGCACGGTCGGTCCGGGAGTCGTCGAAGGAGTCCGGAACGCCCGGAGGCCCCTGGCAGGTCGCTGGTTTCAGCGATCTGCTAGGCTTCCCGCTTCGCCTTTTCGGGGTGCAGGACCAGCAGCGGCGGAATCGCGTCGTTGACCGACTCCTGCGTGATGACGACCTCGCGGACATCGTGGCGCGAAGGCAGGTCGAACATGACGTCGCGCATGAGCTCTTCGAGCACCGCGCGCAGCCCTCGGGCTCCGGTCCCCCGCTCGATCGCCTTCTTCGCTACGGCGCGCAGGGACTCGGTGTCGAAGGTGAGCCCCACGTTCTCCAGCTCGAACATCTTCTGGTACTGCTTTACGAGGGCGTTCTTCGGCTCCTGGAGGATGCGCACGAGCGCGTCCTCGTCCAGCGACTGCAGATTCACCATCGCGGGCAGGCGCCCGACCAGCTCGGGGATCAACCCGAAACGGAGCAGATCCTCGGGCTCGACGCCCCGGAAGGGATCGTCCGGGTCGGTCGCGCCCGCCACCTCCTCACCCACGAATCCGATGCGGCGCTTCCCGACCCGCGAATCGATGATCTTCTCGAGACCGTCGAACGCGCCGCCGCAGATGAACAGGATGTTGCGCGTGTTGATCTGGATGTACTCCTGCTGCGGGTGCTTGCGCCCGCCCTGCGGAGGCACCGAGGCGACCGTCCCCTCGAGGATCTTCAGGAGGGCCTGCTGCACCCCCTCGCCCGAAACGTCGCGCGTGATGCTCGGATTCTCGGACTTGCGGGCGACCTTGTCGATCTCGTCGATATAGACGATGCCGCGTTCGCACTCGGCGATGTTGAAGTCGCCGGCCTGGAGGAGCCGCACAAGGATGTTCTCCACGTCCTCGCCGACGTACCCCGCTTCGGTGAGCGTGGTGGCGTCGGCGATGGTGAACGGCACCTGCAGGATGCGGGCGAGGGTTTGCGCGAGAAGCGTCTTCCCCACGCCGGTCGACCCGAGCAGCATGATGTTCGACTTCTCGATCTCGACGTCGTCCAGCTGGCCGTGATGGTTGACGCGCTTGTAATGGTTGTAGACCGCCACCGACAGCGACCGCTTGGCATCTTCCTGGCCGATGACGTACTCGTCCAGCACGTCCTTGATCTCCTGCGGCGTCGGCAGCGTCGGTACGGCCTCCGCGGCCTCGCGCTCCTCCTCCTCGGCCAGGATCTCGTTGCAGAGCGAGACGCACTCGTTGCAGATGTAGACCGAAGGACCGGAGATGAACTTCTTCACCGCGTCCTTGGACTTCCCGCAGAAAGAGCACCTCAGGTGCTTGTCGCTCGGCATGGGCTAACCCGCTCTAGTCGCTGTCGCGCTTGCCGTTTTCGATCCCGACGACATCCTGCCGCTTGGTCACGACGGTGTCGATTATCCCGTACTCCAGCGCCTCGTCCGGACTCATGAACCGGTCGCGGTCCACGTCGTCCGCTATCTGTTCGACGTCCTGGCCCGTGTGGTTCGCTAGAATCTGGTTCAGACGCGCCCGCGCGTACAGAATTTCCTTCGCCTGGATCTCGATGTCCGCGGCCGTCCCCTGGGCACCCGTGGAAGGCTGGTGGATCATGATGCGCGAGTTCGGCAGCGCGCTTCGTTTGCCCTCCGCGCCCGCTGCCAGCAGCAGGGCCCCCATGGACGCGGCGATCCCCACGCACATCGTGGCGACCGGCGCGCTCAGGTATTGCATCGTGTCGTAGATCCCAAGCCCGGCGTACACGCTGCCGCCCGGGGAGTTGATGTACAGGTATATGTCGCGCTCGGGGTTGTCCGCCTGCAGGAACAGGAGCTGCGCGATGACGATGTTCGCGACGTTGTCGTCGATCGGGGTGCCGAGAAAGATGATCCGATCCATCAGCAGGCGGCTGAAGATGTCGTAGCTGCGCTCGCCCCTGCTGGTGCGCTCGATCACGTACGGCGGGTAAATCGCCATCTAGCTCCTCGTTCTTGTCATTCGACCCTGTGTCGACGGTGGCGCCCCGCGAAGCCCCGTCACTTCGGCCCGGCTTCGTCCTCGATGGTGGACCGCTCCGCGAGCCACGCGAACACCTTCTCCTCGGTCAGCGAATCCACGATCGCATCCAGCCGCCCCGCCTTCCTCAACTCCCCTCGGACCTGCGCCGAGGTGCGATTGTTCCGTTCGGCGATTTCGGCGAGGCGCGCCTCGATCTCCTCCTCGCCGGCGCCGAGATCCTCCGTCTCCGCGAGTCGCTCGAGGATCAGCATCCGCTTGATCGCCCTTTCCGCGGCCGGGCGGGCGGCCTGCAGGATCTGCGCACGCTGCTCCCGATCGTCGTCTTCGGACGCCGGGAGCAGACCTGCAACGTAGCGGTCTACCATGGTTTTCGGGACCTCGAAGGCGTTCGCCTCGATCAGGCGCTCGATGAGGCGCTGGTTGAGGATGCGGGCGCTCTCGCGCTGCGCCTCGCTGGCCAGGTCCTCGCCGACCCGGGCGCGCAACTCCTCCAGCGTCCGGAAATCGCCCAGCGCCTGCGCGAAGGCGTCGTCGGCCTCCGGCCGTTCCGGCCGGCGGGCCGCGACGAGCTCTAGACGGATGCGACGCTCCTCCGGTGGCTGGACGCCCTCTGAGGCCGCCGGGTCATCGGCGGTGTCGGGCGCGCGCACGAGGAACTCTCCCGTAGCCCCGGGCTCCAGCGACCGGATCGCCGCTTCCACTTCGGGCAGCGCCTGGTCCCGACCCAGCGCGATCTCGTAGCCGCGCGTCTGGCCCTCGCTGTCATCCTCGCCGATCGGCGTGATGCGGACGAACGCGGAGTCGCCTTCCCGCGGAGGCTCCGCCGTGACGTCGTGCCACTCCGCCCGTTCGTCGCGCAGCCGCTCGATGACCCGCTCCACCTCGTCGTCCGTGACCGGGATCGAGGGCCGTTTGACGGTGAATCCGCCGGTCCGGGCGAGCTCGATCGCGGGCCGGACGTCGAATTCCACATCGAAGGTGAGGTCCGCGCCTTCGTCGTAGTCGATGCGGCCCACCGCGGCTTCGCTTATTGGCTCCAGTCCGTGCTCGCTGAGCGCCTCGCGGTAGGCGCGCTCGATCAGCCGTTCGACGACGCGCTGCGATATGGTGGCCCCGTAATGGCGCTCCAGGACGGCGTCCGGGACGTGCCCCTTGCGGAAGCCCGGGAGCCGCGCGGACCGGGAGATGGATCGGGCGACGGCGCGGCGCTCCCTGGAGACCCTCTCCGCCGGCACGGTGATGGTGAGTCGCCGGGCCCACGCTCCGGGCTCGTCGACGGCCACCTTCAGGTCAGTCGCGGACACGAATCCTCGAAGCGCCGGCCGCGGCGAAGCCATACGCCGGCCGACGTCTGGTTGCTGGGCGGCGGCGCGCCGCGCCGCGTGCGCTCCCATGCGAAAGGGGGGACTCGAACCCCCACGGGCAAGCCCACGAGATCCTAAATCTCGCGCGTCTACCAGTTCCGCCACTTTCGCGCGGTGGGTGAGCCGGAAATCTAGACACCCCGAAAACCCCGATCAACCGGGGTCGCGCGTCGCGGGCGGGGCTCAGGGGACCCGCATGTTGGCGATGCGGCGGACCCCGCCGGGGTTCTCGAGTTCGATCGACACGATCTGGCCGGACGGCACGCGTCGAATCCTGGCGGTCGCCTCGCGCGCGCTCTGGACCGGGGTCCCATCGATCGAGACGACGCGCATGCCCACGAAAACCCCCCTGCGGGCGGCAAGCCCGAAGGGAGTCACGTCGGTGACGATCGCGCTACCGGGGGGAAATCCGAGCTCCTCGGCCTCCCCCGGCGCGGGCTCGTCGATGCGCATGCCCAGCGCTTCCGCCCCGCGCCTCCGGCCGACGCTCGGGCCGTTGGTCGTCGCCGCCCGCTGCCCGACGCCTGGGGCCTCCTTGAGCCGCACCGCGACGGTCATCGGTTCGCCGTACCGGACGATGTCGATGCGCACCTCGTCGCCGGGGCGATTCTGCGCGACGAGGCGCTGCAGCTCGCCGACGCGTTCGACCGGCCGACCTTCGATGCCCACGATCACGTCGTGAGGACGGATGTCCGCGTCGTCCGCCGGCGAATCGTCGGAGAGCTGGCTCACGACCACCCCGCGGATCTCCGCCAGCCCGTAGAGCTCGGCATCCTCGGGCGTCACCTCCTGCACGTTGATCCCGAGCAGCGCGCGGCGAACCCGGCCGTGCTCGGCCAGGTCGCGCATCACGCGGCGCGCCAGGTTGATGGGGATGGCGAAGCCGTAGCCCTGATAGAAGCCCGTCGAGCTCGAGATCGCGGTATTGATGCCGATCACCTCGCCCCGCAGGTTGATGAGCGGGCCGCCCGAGTTTCCGGGGTTGATCACGGCGTCGGTCTGGATGAAGTCCTCGATCGCGAACCCGGCGTCCTCCTGCAGGCTCGACCGCAGGATCTCCAGCGGCCGCCCCTTCGCGCTGATGATGCCGCTCGTCACGGTGAAGTCCAGGCTGGCCCCGCCGAAGCCGGGATTGCCGAAGGCCATAACCCACTCGCCCACGCGCGCGGCGTCGGAGTCTCCCAGCGGCGCCGCGGGCACGTCCTCGACGTCGATCTTCACGAGCGCGATGTCGGTCGTGGGGTCGGTCCCGACGATCGTCCCCGGATACTCGCGCTTGTTGCTCAGGATGACCGTGAGGGCCCCGGCGCCCTGCACGACGTGATTGTTGGTCAGGATATAGCCGTCGGAGGACACGATCACGCCGGTCCCTCCGACCTCGAGGCCGGGGTCCTCCGGCTCCCGGTTGAACCCGAACAGCGATCGCTGGGACGGCCGCGCGCCGCGCTCCGAGCGGATGCGCACCACCGCCGGGGTGATGCGATCGGCGATGGAGGGAAAGGCCGCGCCGAACTCGGAGCTCCGGACCGCGTCCGGATCCAACTCCTCGGCGGCGGGCTTCGAGAAGGACGTGTCGAGGGCCTCCGCCAGGGAGGCGCTGCGGCGCAGGTCGGGGATGCCGCCGCCGCGCCCGAGCAGGCCCGCGGCCAGCGCCAGTCCCAGGATGAAAGCTCCCAGCGCCAGCCCCCCGACCAGCAGGCGCGTGCGTGTGATCATATTCGACAATCTAGCGAATGCGCGGCCGATCGGTGATGGCGAGCGTTTCTTAGTTTTCCTCTTCGACGATCTCGTAGTCGGCTTCGACCACGTCCTCGTCCACGGCGCTCGTCGGCTCGCCCGCCCCGTCGGCCCCGGGCGCGGCGTCCGCCTCCGCGGAGTGGGCCTCGGCGGCCTGCGCCTCGGCTGCATGTGCCTGGTACACCTGCTGGCCGGCCGCGCTGAAGGCCTGCATCAGCTCGTCGCGGGCGGAGGAAAGTTCACCCGCGTCGTCCTGCTTGAGCGCCTTCCTGGCCCGCTCCAGCGCGCTGTCCACGCGCCCCCTGGCGTCGCCCGACAGCTTCTCGCCCCACTCTCCGAGGTCCTTGTCGACCTGATAGACGAGCGAGTCGAGCTGGTTGCGCGTCTCGACCTTCTCCTTGAACTGCTTGTCCTCGTCGGCGTGCGACTCGGCGTCGGACACCATGCGGTCGATCTCGCTGTCGGTGAGGCCGCTGGAAGCCTCGATCCGGATCTTCTGCTCCTTGCCTGTGGCGCGATCCTTCGCCGCCACGTGCAGGATGCCGTTCGCGTCGATGTCGAAGGTGACTTCGACTTGCGGCACGCCGCGCGGGGCCGGCGGCAGCCCGGTCAGCTGGAACTTACCGATGGTGCGGTTGTCCTGCGCCATCTGCCGCTCACCTTGCAACACGTGGATCTCGACCGTCGTCTGATTGTCCTCGGCCGTCGAGAACACTTCCGACTTCTTGGTCGGAATGGTGGTGTTGCGCGGGATGAGCACGGTCGTCACGCCGCCCAGCGTCTCGATGCCGAGCGAC
>DATKCH010000016.1:0-17414 GCA_035513295.1 Longimicrobiales bacterium | reverse complement strand
GGGATGACGCCGAGATCCTACGTCGTGGCGGCCGCGTGCGCGGCGCTGATCGCTCCCGCGGGCGCCACGGCCCAGGCGGGGCAGGACGAGTCCGTTGGAGGCCGGACCTCATCGCTCGCCGACACGGTGACGTCGGCCCGGATCGACGGTTTGAGCCGGCTGTGGGGCCGGGTGAAGTACTTCCACCCGTGGCTCGCCTATCGCCACGACGTCGACTGGGACGCGGCCCTGGTGTCGGCCGTCCCGCGGGTTGTCGGAGCCGCCACGGACGCGGAGTACGCCGCGTCCCTCGGTGAGGTGCTGGGCGCCCTTGGCGATCCAGCGACGCGCATCGCGTCGGAGGCCGACACGAGCGTCGCGGAGCACGTCGCCACCTCGGCCGGGCAGCGCCTCACCGACGATGGCATCCTCGTGCTGCGGGTCGGGAGCTACGGCGCGCTGTCGGGACCGGAGGCGCAGGCCGCGCTCGCCGGGGCCCGAGAGGCGCTACCGGCGGCGACGGCGGTCGTGCTCGACCTGCGCTCCGCCGGGCCGACGTCTGGCTGGGCAGCCTTCCAGCTCCCCGCCTGGGTCGGCCCGTTCGAGCGACGCCTGATCGGCGCTCCCCTCGAGCCCCCGAGCACGCGGCGCCGGGCGTATTACGGATTCCCGAGCGCGCAGCCCTTCGCCTCGGGTCAGTACCGGGCTGGTCTACTGACGGTCGCGGCGCCCGCCATCTCCCCGGTCGACGGGGCGCGTGACCTCCCGACGGTCGTCCTTCTCAACCGCCATTCTGCCCTCCTCCCGGGGACGGTGGCGTCGCAGGCCGCGGGACGCAGCCGCATCGTGTTCGAGGGCGAGCCGGACCAGGTCCCCGCCGTCGGCGTCGAGACGATCGACCTGACGGCCGGGCTCCAGGCGCGGATCCGCACGGCCGAAGCGATCTTCCGCGACGGGACGGACGCGTCCCTGATTCCCGATACGATCGTGCCGGAGACAGACGATCGGGATGACGCCGGCCGGGTGGGCGGTGCGGATCGGACGGGCGGCGCAGATCCGGCGGTGGAGCTGGCCCTGGCGCTCGCCCGCGATTTCGAGCCCTCCGCCGTCGAGCGCCGCCAGGTCCCGGCCAGCGGCAGTCCCCGTCGCGATCGCTCGCATCCGGACATGTCGGTGCCCGACGCCGGGCATCGCATCCTCGGCCTGGCGCGACTCTGGAACGCGATCGAGCACTTCTATCCCTACAAGCACCTGCTCGACGCGCCGTGGGAGCGCGTGCAACGCGAGCACGTCGCGGCGTTCCTGGCGGCGGAGACCGCGGTGGCTTACGCCGAGGCAGTCGCCGAGATGTCCACGCGCATCCAGGACTCCCATACCTATCTCGCCGGCGGGGCTTTCGGCGAGCTACTGGGCGTGGGATTTCCGCCCGTCCGCGTGCGCTGGATCGAGGACAGCCCCGTCGTGACCGGTCTGCGGCACGCCGACCGGGCCGAAGGCGTGGAGGTGGGTGACGTCGTGCTGCGTGTCGACGGCGAGGACGCGGTCGACCGCCTGCGGCGCTACGTCCGCCTCACGTCCGCCTCGACGGAGGCAAGCCGGTTCGACAAGGCCGCCCTCCAGTTCATGAACGGACCGGTCGGCTCGCGGGCGCGCCTCGCCCTTCGGGGAGCGGACGGCCGCGAGAGGACCGTCGAGGTCGAGCGCCTGGCAGAGGACTACACCACCCTGTACAACCGCGAGCGGACCGGGGACGTCGTCCGCGTCCTTGAAGGCGACGTCGGCTACGTCGACCTCGATCGTCTCGAACCCGACGGCGTCGCCGGAATGTTCGAGCGCCTGGCCGACACCCGGGCGATCGTGTTCGACATGCGCGGCTATCCGCAGGGTACGGTCTGGTGGATCGCCCCGCGCCTCGCCGACGCCGAGCGCACGGCGGCGCTGTTCACGACGCCTATGCCGGGGCACGGCTCTCCCGGGCCCTCGGGCGAAACCTTCCGTCAGGTCGTCAGGACGGGCGCCGACGGCCAGCCGCGCTACGCCGGCCGCACCGTGATGCTGATCGACGAGCGCACGCAGAGCCAGGCCGAGCACACCGGGCTCTACCTGCGCGCCGCGAACGGGACCCTTTTCGTCGGCTCCCCTTCGGCCGGGGCGAACGGAGAGGTCACCGCCGTCACCCTTCCCGGAGGCCTGACCGTCGGCTTCACGGGCCAGTCGGTGCGGCACCCCGACGGCCGGGAGCTCCAGCGGGTCGGGCTCGTCCCCGACGTGGAGGCGCGGCCGACGCTCGCCGGCATCCGGGCGGGCCGCGACGAGGTACTCGAGGCCGCGCTCGAATTCTTGCGCGAGAGCGGTGGATGACGTCCGACCGGCGGCGTGGATTGGGTTGTGAAGGCCGCCCCGCCCGGAGGGCGGGGACGGGGAGCGATCCCGTCTCGTGAGCGTCGATGCGGGCGGAGGGATGGCGGGATGGGCATCCCGGCCCTGGGGTCTGATCGGGTCAGAGCTTTCCTGTGGTTCGCCGCCGACGGCCGCGATCGGACCCGTCACCGGACGCAGTGCGCTCGGGCCGGAGCGTGTACCATGACGGCCATGCGTACCGACACCGTCGGCTCCGGTCTCCTGACCCTCCTGGGCCTCGTCCTTCTCTCTCCCGACCCGGTCGCCTCCCAGGCGCCGGAGGACCTGTCCCGCTACCCCCTCATCCCCTGGCCCCGCAGCGTGGAGCCGGCGGCGGGCGCCTTCGTCCTCACCGAGGGCACCGCCGTGTCGGTGGACCACGACGACGCCCGCCTCGTGGCAGAGCTCTGGGCCGACGGCGTGAGGCTGGCCACCGGTTTTCCCCTTGCGGTGGTCCCTGCCGACTCGGCCCCGGCCACCGGCACCGTGGCCTACCGCCTGGACGCGGGCGCCGGTACCGGCGACGAGGGCTACCGGCTGTCGGTGGACGGCGCCGGCATCGTCGTCACTGCCGCCACGGCCGCCGGGCTCTTCTACGGCGCCCAGACGCTGCGGCAACTCCTGCCCCCGGCGGTGGACAGGGGCGGCTTCCTCAGCGAGCACGCGCCGCGCTGGGAGGTGCCGTCGGTTCGCATCGAGGACGAGCCGAGGTTCGGATACCGGGGCATGCACCTGGACGTGGGCCGGCACTTCTTTCCGGTGGCCTTCGTCAAGCGCTACCTGGATCTCCTGGCCCTCTACAAGATGAACCGCTTCCACTGGCATCTCACCGAGGACCAAGGGTGGCGCATCGAGATCCGGGCCTACCCGCGCCTCACCGAGGTGGGCGCCTGGAGGAGGGAGACGCTGTGCGGGCACTACGGCAATCGCCCCCACACCTTCGACGGCGAACGCTACGGGGGCTACTACACCCGGGACGAGGTTCGCGAGATCGTGGCCTACGCCGCGGAGCGCCACATCACGGTGATCCCGGAGATCGAGATGCCCGGTCACTCCCTGGCCGCCCTCGCCGCCTACCCCGAGCTGGCGTGCACCGAGGGCCCGTTCGAACCGGCCACGCTCTGGGGGGTGTTCGAGGACATCTACTGCCCTTCCGAAGCCACCTTCACCTTCCTCGAGTCGGTGCTCGCCGAGGTCATGGAACTCTTTCCGGGTCCCTGGATCCACATCGGCGGCGACGAAGCACCCAAGGCCCGCTGGCGGGAGAGCGCGCTTGCCCAGGAGGTGATCCGGCGTGAAGGGCTGGCCGACGAGCACGAGCTGCAGAGCTGGTTCCTCCGCCGCATCGAGACCTTCCTCAACGCCCACGGGCGTCGCCTGGTGGGGTGGGACGAGATCGCCGAGGGCGGGCTGAGCTCCACGGCCACGCTCATGTTCTGGAGGGACTGGAATAGAGAGGCCCTGCAGGTGGCGGCCGAGCAGGGAAACGAGATCATCATGACCCCCAACTCCACCCTCTACTTCGACCATTATCAGGGGGATCCCGGGCAGGAGCCCGTGGCCTTCGGCGGGCTCTCGACGCTGGAAGACGTCTACGCCTACGAGCCCGTGCCACGCACCTTCACCCCCGAGCAGGCCACCCGGGTCCTGGGGGCCCAGGGCAACGTCTGGACCGAGTACATGCGCACGCCGCAGAAGGTGGAGTACATGGTCCTTCCCCGCCTCCTGGCCCTGGCCGAGGTGGTCTGGTCCGCTCGAGCGGACCGGAACTGGCTCGGCTTCCGGAACCGCCTGCCCACCCACCTGGAACGGCTGGACCGCATGACGGTGAACTACCGCCGCCCGCGCTGGTGAGCTGTACCGCTTGATCGGCTCACCCGGTCGCGCCGCGCCGCAGTGCCGTCAGCACGCGGTCGAAGGTCGCGGCGAAGGCGCGCTTGTCCTCTCCCCGCGGCGAGGGCGGAGGCGATTCGTTCCTGCGCCGCATCGGCCGGCGGACCGGCTCTGGCGCAGCGGGCGCATAGTCATCACAGTGGCGCGGCGGCGTGACCCAGCGAACTGGAACCAATGGGGTGATCCATGGCGAAAGGGCGACCGATCCGCACGTTCGACTACGTGAATCACCCGTACGACAGCGTCCGCGATGCGCTCCGCGACGACGCGCTCGCCGTGTTCCGGTCGGCGACGCACGCCGCCACTTCCCGGGCGCACGAGGTCGCCGTGGGTCTCCATGTCAACCTCGGCGCGCTGAAGATCGGAACGGAGATCGCCTTGACCGTGGCCGGAATCACCGAGGAGGAAGGGAACTCTCCGGCGAACCGCCGCCTGCTGATCGACATCGAGTGGGAAGCAGCGAAGGCGCCGCGGCTGTTTCCGCTCATGAACGGGCAGCTCGCTGTCTATCCGCTGTCCGCGACGGAAACGCAGCTCGATTTCTCCGGCAGCTACGAGCCGCCGTTCGGCGTCGTCGGCACCGCCGTAGACGCCCTGGTCGGTCACCGCATCGCCGACGCGTCCGTGCACCGCTTCGTGGTCGACGTGGCCGACTACCTCCGCCGTACACTCGAAACATGAAGGATGACCAGGCGGAGGCTACTCGGTGATGGACCCCGTGTCCACGGCGGCGACTGTCTTCGGTCTGGGGATTCCTGGACTCGGATAGGTAGCAGACGCGCAGATGTTCGGCTTGATCGGCTCACCCGGTCGCGCCGCGCCACAGTGCCGTCAGCACGCGGTCGAAGGTCGCGGCGAAGGCGCGCTTTTCCTTCTCCCCGAAGCCGGACGGCCCCCCGGTCTCGACACCGGCACCGCGCAGCCCCTCCATGAAGTCGCGCATGGACAGGCGCTCCAGGACGTTCTCGCCGGTGTACTTGGTGCCCCGCGGATCGATGACCGCGACGTCGTTCTCCACTAGCCGCGCCGCGAGGGCGATGTCGGCGGTCACGGCCAGGTCGCCCGCGGCCGCGTGGGCGGCGATCCAATCGTCGGCCGCGTCCGGCCCGCCTTCGACCCGTTCGGCAGAAACCCAGGGATTGTGCGGGGGAGTGCCGATCCGTTGATTCGCCACGAAGCACGTCGGGACCTCGAGCCGGGCGGCCGCGCGGGCGACGATTTCCTTCACGGCCCGCGGCGCGGCGTCGGCATCGACCCAGATCTTCACGTCGGCTCCCCTCGCGGTTCGTCCCCCCCCAACATCACCCCCTCGCGCGCCCGATGTTCGCCGCAGGATCGACCTTCAGCGGCACGCGGTGCCGGCCGTCATGCGCGCCTCGCGAAGGGAGGCCGGGGCGGGAGTCCCCCGGCCCTGGCGGTCACGCGAACTGCGCCTCCTCGGTGGATCCCGACATCGCGGCGGTGCTGGAGACGCCGCCGGCCACCACCTCGCGCACCGCGTCGAAGTAGGTGTTGCCGACCTCGCGCTGGTGCTTCGTGGCGGTGTAGCCCCGCGCCTCCGCCGCGAACTCGGCCTCCTGCAACTCGGAATATGCCTCCATGCCGCGCTCCCGGTAGCCCAGCGCCAGCTGGTACATGCCGTGGTTCAGGGAGTGGAACCCGGCCAGCGTCACGAACTGGAAGCGGTAGCCCATGGCGCCCAGCTCTCGCTGAAAGCGGGCGATGTCGGAGGCGTCCAGGTGGCGTTTCCAGTTGAACGAGGGTGAGCAGTTGTAGGCCAGGAGCTTGCCGGGGAACCGGTCGTGGACGGCCTCCGCGAACGTCCGGGCGTCGGCCAGGTCCGGCGTCTTCGTCTCCATCCACACCAGGTCGGCGTACGGCGCGTAGGCCAGCGCCCGGGCCACGGCGATCTCCATTCCCGGGCGCACGCAGTGGAACCCCTCGGGCGTCCGTTCGCCCGTGAGGAACGGCGCGTCTTCTTCGCAGATGTCGCTCGTCAGCAGGGTGGCGCTCTCCGCGTCCGTCCGGGCGATCAGCACCGTGGGAACGTCACACACATCGGCCGCGAGCCTGGCGGCCTTGAGCGTCTGCACGAACGTGGAGGTCGGCACGAGGACCTTCCCGCCCAGGTGCCCGCACTTCTTCTCCGACGCGAGCTGGTCCTCGAAGTGGACCCCCGCGGCGCCGGCCTCGATCATCGCCCTCATCAGCTCGAACGCATGCAGGGGGCCTCCGAAACCCGCCTCCGCGTCCGCGACGATCGGGGCCATCCAGTGTACCGACGCGTCGCCCTCGAGATGATGGATCTGGTCGGCCCGCATCAGCGTGCGGTTGATGCTTCGCACGAGCGCGGGGACGCTGTTGCACGGATAGAGGCTCTGGTCGGGGTACATCTCGCCCGACAGGTTGGCGTCCGCGGCGACCTGCCAGCCGCTCACGTAGATCGCGCGCAGGCCCGCCCGCACCTGCTGCATGGCCTGCGCGCCCGTGAGCGCCCCCAGCGCCGCGACGTAATCAGTCGTCGCGAGCAACCGCCGAAGCCGTTCCGCCCCCGCCCGGGCGAGCGTGTGCTCGACGCGGACCGTGCCGCGCAGCCGGTCCACGTCCGCCGGCGTGTGGTCGCGCCGGATATCGCCGCCGTCCAGCCATGCCCGTACGGGCCTTCCGTCGATGATCATCGATCCTCCGTGGAGTTGTCGCCCTGGCCGCCGCTTCGCCCCCCGCTCGGCGCCGCCGCCTCCCGGCAGCCGCTGCCCGCGCGCAGACCGGCTCGCAGGCGCCCGGAGTCCGCGCCCGCCGGTTCCGAGGCGCAGGTCAGGAATTCCCGGAATCGTGCCTCGGTGAAGATCGCGAGAGCGTCGCCCGCGGCTTCGCGGTAGCGGGCGCACTCCGCCTGCACCGACCCTCCTCCGTCGCGCCCGGCTGCTTCGGAAGCGCGCAGGTCGGTGAGGATCTCCTCCAGCTCTTCCCCGAAGACGCTCTCGACTACTTGCGGGGTCACGCGGGTGCCGTCGTCCAGCGCGATGCGGTGGTGCAGCCACTGCCATACCTGGGCGCGCGAGATCTCCAGCGTGGCCAGATCCTCCATGAGCCCGCCCCAGGCGACGCACCCGATATCGGCGTTCCAGCCCGCCATGTAAGCGATGCCCACGCGCACGTTCGTCCGAAGCCCGCCGATGGTCCTGGGGCCGTCCGGCCGGGGAAGGAGGTCGGGGGTGTCGTCGATCTCGTCCGGGATCACGTCGAGCTGGTTGGCTCTCACGAACGGCCCCATCGCCGGCGCGATGAAGTAGGGGTGGGAGACCCAGCACCCATCGTGGCCGATGGACGCCTCGAGCTCCTTGTCCTCGACCACCTTGGCGGTCTGGGTGGCGCGCAACTCCGGCGTCGACCCCGGCGTGAACGCGGCCATGCCGCCCATCGCGAAGGCGCCGTGCTTGTGGCAGATGCGGATCAGGCGCAGCGCGTAGTTGCGCATCCACGGGCGGTTCATGGAGATGCTTCCGCGGTCCGCCAGCACGCGGTCCTCGTGTCGCAGGAGCACCTTGATGTCGCTGAAGATCTTGTCCCAACGACCGCCGTTGAGACCCGCCGCGTGGTCCCGCAGCTCGTAGAGGATTTCCTCCATCTGATACGCCGCCGGCAGCGTCTCGATCAGAAACGTGGCGCGCAGGGCACTCGGCCGCAGGCCCAGTTCCTCCTCGAGCCGGGTCAGCAGCCGGTTCCACCACCTCGCCTCCAGGTAGTGCTCGACCTTGGGCACGTAGTACTTGGGAGTGCGGGCGCTGGCGATGAGATCGTGGGCCGTGTGAAAGGCCGCGAGGGTGAGGTCCAGCAGCCCCGCCGCGACCTGCTGGCCGTCCACGAATACGTTCGATTCATCCAAGTGGAGCCCGCGCACCCGCACCATCGTCAGCGGCATGTCCCGGGGGTCGAGCTCGTAGCGCTTCTCCACGCGCCCGTCGGAATCGAGCTTTTCATGCGTCAGCGAGCCGTTCACCGCCGCGATCAGGTTCGCCACGCCGCGGGTGACGTTCTCCCAGGTGGGCTTCAAGGAGTCCTCGAAGTCCAGCATCGCCGCGTCGGCGCGCGCACCGTCCGCCGTGCGGCTCAGCATGTTGATCACCATCTTCGGGTCGGAGATCGGCCCGGTGATTTCGACCCTCCGGCGGAGCAGATCCTCCGGTAGAGGCGCCACCCGCCAGTCGCCATGCGCGTCGGGGTGCTCACCGGGTGGCAGGTAGCCGGGCAGCTCTCCCGCGTCCCACGCCCGCTGCCGGAGACGGCGAGCGTCGAGGAGAATGCGCCGCTCCGCGCGGAACTCGCGCTCCAGGGTCCCGATCAGACGCAGCGCATCCGGGGGCAGGGCGGCCGCCGCGAGAGGCGTCCGCGCCGAGTCCCCGAGGGTGGCGTCTGCCTCGCCGGCCGGACCCGGGGTCGACGCGGGTCGGGCCGAGGTGGAGCTGGTCATGAGGTGCAACCGGTCATGCGGACCGCGCGGCACGGGGGATCGTTTGTTTCCTCCGTTACACCGGAGCACACACCGGGCCAGACCTGGGGTGACCGCCCTTTGCCCCGTACGGACGGGCAATCGCGAGCCCGACTCGAGCAGCAGTCTCCGGCGCGAGTCGCCCGTTTGTTGCGCACGGCCTACAGGTCTGCAGCGCCGTTACCAGATCCTGCGCGCGCGCCGAAAGCCGGCGAGCGGAGCCCTCCCGAAGGCGCACGAAGTCCGGCGAGCGATGCCTGACGCCGGCCTTCCGGCTCGACGTCAGGCGACCAGGGCTCCCTGCATGCGCTCGCACGCCTGCTCGCACTTCCGGCACATCTCCGCGCAGATCGCGCAGTGCTCCATGTGCTCGGCGTGCCGCCCGCACTCTTCCGCGCAGGCCCGGCAAGCGGCGATGCAGGCCTCGAGGAGCGCCTCCAGTGTGTCCCGGTCCCGGTGGCCGGCCCGCGCGATCACGCGCGCCGTCACGTCGCAGACATCGGCGCAGTCCTGGTTCAGGCGGACGCACTCGGTGAGCGTGGCCACATTCGGCTCCGACATGCAGGCGTCCGCGCAGCTCGAGCAGACCTGCGCGCACTGCGCGGCGGCGTACACGCATTCGAGCGCGACCTCACCCGCGTCGCTGGCAGGGTGGGGATGGGCGTGGAGGATCCTTCGGAGCATGTCCATATGCACGCTGTCCATCGAACGGGTTCCGTTGAGGCGAGCACCGGCGATGCCATGCAATCCACGGACCTACCGAACGACCGTCGGGCCCGTCGAGGTTCGGTGGCCTGGCCGGATCCGCTTCGCCGGCCCCGTCCGGACGGCGTCGCGGCGGGTTCGCGAGCGGCGGCACGCGTCCTGCGCCTTGGGTGGTAGGAGCGGCAGCGGTTGCCGCGCCCGCGGCACGTTCGCGAGATCCCTGAAGGAGGCCCCGTGAAGAACCCCATCGAGACGATCAGAACGTCGAAGCCCGTGAAAGCGGTGGCGAGGTCCAGGCCCGTGCAGGCCATAAGGGACGCACACCCGATCGAGAGCATCAAGAAATCGAAGGCGGCGAAGGCGGTGGCGAGGTCCAGGCCCGTGAAGGCCATCGCGGGGTCCAGGCCGGTGCGGGCGGTGGCGCGCACCGCGTCCGAGGCCCGACGAAAGGTTTCGGCGGCCATGCTGGATACCGGAGACCCGAACAGCCCCCTGGGGAAGCGGACGCGCCAGCAACTGTATAACCGCGCGCGGGAGCTCGGCGTGAAGGGGCGCAGCCGCATGAGCAAGAGCCAGCTCGTCGCGGCCATCCGGAAGTCGAGCTGAGCGGGGACGAAGACCTAGTGTACCGGCGCAGAGGTGTCGGCGGCATTCGGAGCGCGCTGCCGGCGCTTCTGGCCGCCTGCCTCGCGGTAGCCTGTGATGCTCCCTGGCGTGATTCCGAGCACGACAGTGCGCGCGAAACGGATTCGCCCGTCGAAGCCGGGTCGCGCGCGAGCGACGAGGCCCAAGCCGGGTCGCGCGCGCACGACGGGATCGCCGCCGGGTCGCGAACGGGATCGTATCCCTCCGGGGCACCTCCGCCCGACACGCTACGCGGGGGCGCGCCGCTCGAGACCCATCAGGGCACCCCCGGCCGAGCCGTACCCCTGACCCGCGGCTCGGACCTGGCGCAGGCGGATGGACGGGCCGTCCCGACGCCCGCGCGACCGGGCCCGGCTGGCGACCCCGCCGCCGCGGGGCTGGCCTCGGACACCCTCGGCGTATTGCTGGCCCGCCGGCTGGGCGGCGACAGCCGAAACGGGAGGGTGGAGCGCTACTGGCTGTACCTCCCGCTTTCCTTCACGCGGCGCGAATCCTGGCCCCTACTCCTCTACCTGCATGGCCGCTCGCTGCGGGGCGAAGACCTTGATCTGGTGCGCGGCTACGGCCTGCCCTGGCTTCTGGACCGTGGTCAGCACGTACCGTTCGTGGTAGCCGCTCCCCAGTTGCCATCCGGGCAGCGCTGGGTGGACACCCAACGCCTGGGCGAGCTCGTGGACACGCTGCTCGCCGGGCTGCCCATCGATCGGGAACGCGTCTACGTGACGGGCTTCAGCATGGGCGCCGGAGGCGTGTGGCAGGTGGCGACCGCGCTCCCCGAGGTGTTCGCCGCCGCCGCGCCCGTCGCGGCTACGACTCCGGCCCCGTCGGCCTCGGCCGTGCGGGCGCTGCGTCGCCTGCCGATTCGCGTCTACCACGGAGACCGAGACGAGGACGCTTCCTACGCCGACGCCGTGAGGATGGTCGATGCTTTGCGGGCGGCCGGCGCCGACGCCGCGCTCGTCACGCTCCACGGGGATGATCACGACATCGTCAACGAGGTCTACGCCGATTCCACCCTGTACCGCTGGCTGCTGTCGCATCGGCGGACGAGCCCGGAGGAATGATTGCGATGAGAACGTACCTGCTGCTGCCGATTCTCGGTCTCGCGTGTTCGCTGGCGTCGTGCCGCATCGTGGAGGACGAGCCGGAGGCGGCCGACGAGATTGCCCTCGAGGCGGACACCGACGATGCGGCTCCCATGTGGCGCATCGCCCCGCCGCCTTCGCTGGACGAAATCGAAGCGGCGCGGCGCGACACGAGCTGGCGCGCGATCCTCTCGCCGGACACCGGAGCTCGGGCCGGGGAGCGAGCGCCCGGTTCCGGCGCGCCGGGCGCGGATTCGGCGGTGCCGGATTCGGCACCCGGCGGGGACCGCGCCCCCGGGGAGCCGGCGGGTTCGGAACGGTACGAGGACATCGGCCCCGCGGACCCGGCGGCCGCTTCCGGCGGCGAGGTTCCGGACGCCCTCTCCGCCGCTCGGGCGGCCGCGGGTTCGCCGCCACGGCTCGCGCTGCCTCTCGGCGGTAGAGCCGAGGGTCCTTCCGCCCTTCGGGCGCAGGCGCTCCTGGACCTCGCGCTGTTCTCGCCCGGCGTGGTGGATGGCCGCTGGAACGCCAACGCCGAGCGCGCGCTGTTCTGGTTCCAGAGGCGGGAGAGTCTGCCGGCGACCGGTACGCTGGACGCGGCAACGCTGGATCGGCTGTGGCAGGCCGCCGGGCGTCCTTCGGCGCTGGTGGGTGAGCGAATCCTCACGGCCGAGGATGTCGCGGGTCCGTTCGTCGCGCTTCCCGATGACGTTTACGAAAAGGCGGACCTGGATTGCCTTTGCTACGAGTCGCTGGAGGAGAAGCTGGCCGAGCTCGCGCACACGACGCCCGAGCTTCTGCGCCAGTTGAATCGGGGACGCGCTCTCGGCGACCTGGCCGCGGGCGACTCCATCCGCGTGCCGCTGGTCGGCCGTTTTGCGGGCCCCTCGACGCGGGCCGATCCCGCCGCCGGAGACAGGCGCGTGGCGCGGCTCGTGATCTCCGACCGAGGCAGATATCTGCAGGCGCACGACGCGGCGGGGCGCATCCTGTTTCACCTGCCCGCGACGCTCGGCTCGGACTACTTCCCCTCGCCCGATGGAAGCCTCCGGGTCACCTCGGTCAGTCCCGACCCCTGGTTCCATTACCAGCCCGCCCTGCTGGAGGGAGTCGACCCCGACGAGCCCGCCGCGCGCCTGGCACCCGGGCCGAACAGCCCCGTGGGCGTCGTCTGGATCGCGCTGTCCAAGGAGCATTACGGCATCCACGGCACGAGCGACCCGGAGACGATCGGCTTCGTGACGTCCTCGGGCTGCGTGCGCCTGACCAACTGGGACGCGCGGCTGGCCGCCGAGTTCGTGGCGGCGGGCACGCCGGTCGATTTTCGCGATGTGGAGCGGGCGGGACCGGGATAGCCGGCCGGCAACCGGGCCGGGGGAGCGTGGCGGCCGGAGACTACGGAGGAGAGTGCGCTAGACCAGCGCGCCGCATTTCCTTGGTGGTGTCCATGAGGGCCTCGGCTCGCTTCTGCAGCGCGGATTCCAGCGCCTCCAGCGGTAGCGGCTCGCCGTCTACGCGCGGCGCGTAGTCCTCGGGGCGCTTCTCCTCGCTCACCGCCATCGCGTCTCGCCTCGTTTCGGGAAGTTTTTTGCGGTACCGAGCAGTGCCGCGGTGCGGAGATGGGACGATCGAGGGACGCCACGTATTTGCATACGCTTCCGGCCCGAAACCGTTCCCCCGCGCGGATTTGGCGCCTCCGGGGTATACTTCCGCCCCCCCAACGGCGTCGAACGGCCCGAGCGGAGGTAGGAATTGGCGCTACTGCGCACGCAGGCGGTGCGGGTACACGAACCAGGTGGTCCGGAAGCCCTGACCGTCGAGACGATCGAGGTCGGAGACCCGGGTCCCGGCCAAATCCGCATGACGCACGAGGCCATCGGCCTCAACTTCATCGACGCGTACCACCGCTCCGGCCTGTATGAGATCGAGCTGCCCGCGACGATCGGCTCTGAAGGGGCGGGCATCGTGGAAGCCGTGGGCCCCGGCGTGGAGGGCCTCGCGGTGGGCGACCGGGTCGCCTACGGCGATGCGCTGGGGTCCTACGCGGGCGCGCGCCTGATCGACGCCGGCAGGCTCGTGCGCCTGCCCGATTCGATCGAAGCCGAGATCGCCGCCGCGACGATGCTGAAGGGCCTGACCGCGTGGTACCTCCTGCACCGCACGCATCGCGTGCGGGCGGGCGAGACGCTGCTGGTGCACGCGGCGGCCGGGGGCGTGGGAAGTCTCCTGTGCCAGTGGGCGCGTGCGCTGGGAGCCCGCGTCCTGGGCACCGCCGGGTCGCGCGAGAAGGCCGCGCGCGCACTCGCGGCTGGCTGCGACGCGGTGATCCGCTACCGTGACGAGGACGTCGCTTCACGGGTGTCGGAGCTGACCGCGGGACGCGGCGTGGACGTCGCGTACGACGGCGTCGGCGCGTCCACGTTCGAGGCGTCCCTGGCGTGCCTCGCCCCGTTCGGCCTGCTCGCGTCCTTCGGAAACGCTTCCGGGCCGGTTCCGCCGGTGAACCTGCTGTCGCTCAGGAAGAAGGGCGTGTACCTGACCCGGCCGTCACTCGGCCTCCACGTCGCCTCGCCGGAGGATCTGCGTCGTGGCGCCCACGCACTGTTCACCGCTCTGTCCGATGGAACGCTGGAGGTGCTCATCGGCCAGCGGTTCCGGCTCGAGGAGGCACGGGCGGCGCACGAATCCCTCGAGACGCGACAGACGGTAGGATCCACGGTGCTCCTGCCCTGACGCGTCACCAGCCGCGCCCCCCCGGCGGACCGCGGGACGGGCGCTGGAACCCCGGATGGCATCGCTGGCCCGCAACCTGCGCGGGAAATGGGCGATTCTCTCGCCAGGAGCGCGCGCCCGGTGCACGGAAAAACGAGATGGCTACAGGTCGGCGTCGTGCAGTGTGGGCTCCTGGTGGCCGGGTGCGAACCACAATTCCGGACGGAGTACCTGCACGCCGCGCTCGCCGACGCCACGGGCCTCGCCGCGCCCGAACCGGCCCGCATCACCGACGACCTCCCCCCGCCGATCGTGCGGGACTGGGACCAGATCGTCGCCGCCGACACGCTGACCGCGCTGCTCACGTTCAACTCCACCGGCTATTTCATCCATCGCGGGGAGCCGATGGGGTTCGAGTTCGAGCTCCTGGAAGCCTTCGCGCGCGAGCACGACCTGTTCCTCCATACCGAAGTGCTGCGGGACCGGCGCGACGTCCTGCGCGAGCTGAATCGCGGGACCGGCGATATCGTCGCGTCACGGTTGGTCGCGTCCCCGGAGTACGAAGAGGCGGTGGGGCTGTCGCGTCCCCTGTACGGAGCCACGCCCGTCGTGATTCAGAGGTCCGCGGCGCCGTTGGAGGATACCGCGCATGCACCGCCGCGAGGTTCGGCCGATGCCCTCGGGGCCCCCGGCACGCAGCGACCCGAACCTGTCACGCTGACGGCCCGCCTGCTCCGCAAGCCCGACGAGCTGGCGGGCAAAGCGGTCCACATGCCGGCGGGGTCGGACTACATCGACCGGATCGTGGAACTCTCCGACTCACTGGGAGAGACCATCGAGCTCGTCGAAGTCGACGTGACCGAGCGCGTCGAGCCGCTGATCGAGGGCGTCGCGCGCGGCAACATCCGCCTGACCGTGGCGTCGGACAATCTCGCCGAGCTGTCCAAGGCCCGATTCGCCAATATCGTGGCGATCCCCGTCGTGGGCCCTCCGCAGCCGGTCGTGTTCGCGGTGCGCGAGAACTCGCCGGCGCTCCTCGCGGAACTGGACCGCTGGCTCGCCGGTTCCGCGACGGACACCCTGCGGCGGATTCTGTATCGGAAATACTTCGTCGACCGTGAGGCGTATCGCGAGCGCACCGGGGACGAGCTCTTCAGCGGCCCCAGCGGACGAATTTCCCTGTATGACAGCCTGTTCATCAGGGAGGCCGCCGGGATCGGTTGGGACTGGCGGCTCCTGGCCGCTCAGGTCGCCCAGGAGAGCCGTTTCGACCCGAACGCGCGCTCCTGGATGGGGGCCGAGGGCCTGCTCCAGCTGATGCCGAGGACGGCCCGGGAGCTCGGCGTCCGCAATCCCGCCGATCCGGAGCAGAACGTGGGCGGCGGCGCGCGCTACCTGGCCTGGCTGTCCGGCCTGTGGGCGCGCGAGATCGAGGATCCGGAACAGCGCTTGAAGTTCATCCTCGCGTCCTACAACGCCGGCCGGGGCCACGTGCTAGATGCGCAGCGACTGGCGGAGAAGTACGGCGACGATCCCGAGGATTGGGACGACGTCGCCTACTGGCTGCTGCAGAAGTCAAAGCCGTCCGTCTATCGGGACGACGTGGTGCGGTTCGGCTACGTGCGCGGGCGGGAGCCTGTGCAGTACGTCAGCAGGATTCTGACCCGTTATGACCGCTACCGCGGAGTGGAGAGCCCGTGAACACCCGCATCGACAACGCGAGCAAGCACGACCCCGACACCACGGAGGGCAGCATGAAACCCGTCGACGATGCCCCCCCGGCGATCCTCGAGCCGCACGCCAGCCTGGCCTATGTCGGCGTCCTCTTCAAGATCCTCGGGGTGCTGGTCTTCCTGCTCATGGTGGCCGAAGTCGTCCTAGGGGTGCGGACGGACGGGCTCGAGGCGCTGCCCGTTCTCCTGCTCGAAGTGGCGCAGCTCCTCGTCATCGCGGGGCTCCTGTGGGGCGGCGGTGACATCGCCAAGCTCATCCTCGAGACCAACCACGACATCCGGGCGAGCCGCGTCATGCTCTGGCAGCTCACGCAACTGCGGCGCATCGAGTTGCGCCGGAGTGGGCTTGAGGTGGCGCCGGTCGGTCCCGGCACCACGGTCGACGACCTGACCGACGGAGGGGCGCCGTGACCGGGGCGACGGTGGAGAGCGGCCGGCATTCCCGCGACGGGCGCTCCCGCGATGCGCCGGAGGGCGGCGAAGGGGGCGCGGGCCGGACCGGGGACGAGCGGAACGACGAGCCCGCCCCGAGGGGCGAGCGGGAGCGGGAGCGGGAGCACGAGGAGGAGCTCCTGGATGAAGCGCTCGCCGACAGCTTTCCGGCCAGCGACCCGCCGTCTGTGCGCCCCGGCAAGGCGCCTCCCGATCCTCTGCCGGAGGACGGGGAGCCCGACACCCGGGCGCCGGCCGATTCCGACCGATAGAGACCGGAACGAGCGCGCCCCCGGCGTCCATCGTCCGCCGGGGGCGCGTCGACGCGAACGACCGACGGTACGCTAGCCCTCCACGCGCTCCCCCGATCCGAACACGGAACCCTCCCCGCCTCGCATGATCACGGCGGACGCGCGCTCACCGTCCACAGTGAATTCGAACCCCACGCCCGGCTCCACCGCGAAGAACTGCCCGTCGCGGTACAGCCCCGGCCCGAAACGGTGCGTGCCCGACGGGACCAGATCGAACTCGAGCTCGTCCTGCGGATGGATTCCGAACGGCAGCCGGCCTCGAAGCTTGCCGTTCGTCTCGAACACCTCGAAGGGCGCCACCTGCTCGGGCCAGGGTAGCCCCGGACCGATCGCCAGCTCGTACGTGCCCACGTAGGTCGCGCGCTCCTCGGCGGTCATTTCCGGCACGGTGGGGGGCACGGAGACGTCCATGGACAGCGACGCCGTGCCCCACTGCAGGCGCATCACCATGGCGTCGCCCCGCACCACCGGAAAGTCCCACGTGAGCATCTCGACGTGCTCGCGGGTTTCGGGCGCGACGGAGAACGCGACGGAGGCAGTCGCGGAATCGGGCTTCTGGAAGTGGAAGATTTCCGGATCGGAGTTGAGGAGGATGGACCACGCGTCCTCCCGCGGGATCGCCCACACCGAGTACTTGCCCGCGGGCACCTCGGTCCCGTTGACGCGGATGTCCCTGTCCACCTCGAAGGTCGTGGCCCAGTTGGCCCCGGGCGTCCACACGACCCCCCAGGGCACGAGTTCGCCGAACAGCGTCCGACCCCGCGCCGACGGGCGCGAATACTCGAGGGTGACGGTGGTGCCATCGGCGGTCTGCGCGACCACCGCTCGCTCGCTGGCCCGGATCTGGGCGTCGGCGTCGACCGCGCCGCCCAGCTGGAGGATGAGCGCCGCGACGACGGCCGCGGCGGTTGTTCTCGACATGTGCGCTCCTGTAGTTGCCTCTATTCCCTTGTCGCAGCTCATGGGAAGCGCCGGGGCCGCCGTCCGCGCCCGACTCCGGCGGGCCGTCACGATGGCGAGGGCCGCGTCG
>DATKCH010000015.1:0-8362 GCA_035513295.1 Longimicrobiales bacterium | reverse complement strand
TCGAGAGCACGCGAGCCGTGGCGGCGGCGCTCGTCGACGCGGTCCGGGTCGCGTACCGGCGCCGGGGTGCCGCGCGGGCGGCCGTGCGCGCGGTCGGCTGGGGGGCGGCGGCGGCGGCGGCGCTCCTGGTCCTGGATGCCGCGGCCGGCCTCCCCCACTCCCTCCTCCCGATCCTCGTGGCGGCTCCGCTGTTCGCGTTCCTGTACTTCGCCGGCGAGGGCCTCGCGGGCGCCGTCCGCCCGCGGCCTCGCGCCGCGTTCGCGCGGCTGGCCGAGGAGCGCGCCGCGCTCGGGCAGAGGCTCACGACCGCGCTTTCCGCGCGCGCGGACTCGCCGCTCGCCGCGGCCTTCGCCGCGGAGGCCGGTCCACGCCTCGCCGCCGTGCGCGCGGACGACGTCGCGCCCTGGCGCATCCGCCGGCCCGCGCTCGCTAGCGCCGCCGCGCTGGCCGTCGTGGCGGCGCTCGTGTCGGCGGAGGGGGGCCCCGGGGCCGTCCTCGAGCGCTGGTCGGGAGCCGGCGGCGAAGCGCCCGCATCGCCATCTGCCGGCCGCGCCGCGGCCGGCGCGGCCGCGGGCTCGCGGCCCGCGATCGGCGAGGTAAGCTGGCGCGCCACCCCTCCGGCGTACGCCGGAACCGGGACGGCGCAAGGAGACGGTTCCGTGCCGGTGCGGGCGCTGGCCGGCAGCGTCGTCGACGTCGCCGTGGAGGTGCGCGGCGACGCCGAACTGCGCGCGCGCGTCATCGGGGGCGCCGGCATCGACCGGGGCCCCGCCGGAGCGGACGAAGGCACGGCCGGCGCGGCGACGGAGCGTTTCGCGTGGCGCCTCGCGTCGGCGGATCGCGCGCTCGAGCTCGAGCTCCGCAGCGCGGACCGCGTGCTGGAGCGCCGCCTGCTCCCGCTGCTTCCCGTGCCCGACTCCGCGCCCCGCGTGACCCTCGAGGCGCCCGACCGCGACATGACGCTGGCCGAGGGCCGCGGCACGCTGGACGTGCGCGCTCGGGCCCGCGACGATCTCGCGGTGGCCGCGTTCGAGCTGCGCTGGATCCGCTCGCGCGGAAGCGGCGAGTCGTACGCGTTCGACGAAGGCGTCCTGCCGTGGACCCGGGTCGTCGGCCCCGCGCGCGAACGTTCCGCGAGCGCGAGCGTGGACCTCGGCGGGCTCGATCTGGGGCCGGGAGACGTGCTCCACCTGCGCGCCGTCGCGCGCGACGGGAACGCGATCTCGGGCCCCGGCGAGGGGACATCGGAGACGCGCACGCTGCGCATCGCCCGCGCCGACGAGGAGGCGCTGGTCGACGCCGTCCTGACGCTGCCCGCCGAGGCCGGCGCCAATCCCATCCTGAGCCAGCGCATGCTGATCGTGCTCACCGAGAGGCTCATCGAGCGCCGGCCGCCGCCGGAAGAGCTCGCGCGCGAGGCCCGGGAGATCGCCGAAGAGCAGGCCCGGCTCCGGAGCCGCCTGGGCGAGATCATCTTCTCCCGCGTCGGGGACGGGTCGGAGGAGGCCGGCGGGGACCCCTTCGCCTCTCCCGAGGACGTGTTCGGCGGCGACCCCGCCGATTCGGAGCACGACCACGAGGGAGACGCGCCGGACCCGCTGGACCCCGAGGACGTGCTCGAGGCGGCGAGCCGCGCGACCGGGACGGGAGACCCCGAGGAGACGGCGCACCGCCACGACGAGAGCGCGATCCTGTCCATCAACCGGGACCTCCTCGGCGCCTACAACGAGATGTGGGAGGCGGAGCGCGAACTGCGCCAGGCGGCCGCGGCCGCTTCCCTGCCCCCGCAGAACCGCGCGCTCGACCTGCTGCAGAAGATCCGCGCGGGCGAGCGCGTGTTCGCGCGCGGGCGCGTCACCGTACCGCCGGTGGACGTGGCCGGGGCGCGCGGCACCGGCGACCTGGAGGGCGTGCGCCCCGGTGCGCGCGCCGGCGGGAACGGCGGCGACCGCGCGCCCTCGCTCGCCGCCGCGATCGAGACGGCGATCCGCGCGTGGCCGGCGCTGCCCCCGGAGCGCGCGAGCCTGAGGGCCTCCGCGCTCGCGGCGGAGCTGTTCGCGGACCCGGGCATCGACGCCCGCGCCGGCGCGCTCGCCAGCCGCGCCGCGGACGCCGCGCGTGCGGGGGAAGGGGCGCGCGGAAGGCGCCTGCTCGGGGAGGCGCTGCGCGTGCTCGCGCTTGCGCCGCGCGCCGGCACGGCGCCGACGCCGCCCGCCGGTGCGGCCCCGGCCTACCACGACGCGCTCGCGGCCTCCGGGACCGGCGCCGCGCCCTCCGGCGAGGGCGCGCGCGTGGAACCGTTCGTATTCGCCACCGCGCGCTACGCCTCGGGCGACTGGGATTCCGCCCCGCTGGTCCCGGCGAACCTCACCCACTCGGTGGCGCAGTACACAGCGATCCCGGTCGACCCCGAGCCGGTCGCCGTGGACCTGTCTTCGCGCGAGGTGTTCCGCTACCCGTTTCTGTTCCTCACGGGCCACCTCCCGGTTCATTTCACGGCCGCCGAGAGCGCCAACCTGAAGGCCTGGGTGGAGCGCGGCGGATTGCTGTTCGTCGACGACCACAACCACGACATCGACGCCGCCTTCCACCGCACCGTGGTCGGGGAGCTGGAACGGCTGTTCGGGCCCGGGGCGCTCGTCGAGCTGCCCGGCGACCACGAGCTGTACCGGGCCTTCTTCACGTTTCCGGACGGACCTCCGACCACCACACACGAGTTGAACGGCTGGGGCGACGGGCTCGTCCACGAGGCGCTCCAGGCGGTCTTCGTGGGTGGGCGCATCGGGGTCCTGTATTCGAACAAGGACTACGCCTCGCAGTGGAATTATCACGCCGTCAACAAGCGCTTCAACGCGATCGACGACACGCGCTTCGGCGTGAACGTCATCGTGTACGCTCTGACCCGATGAGACTCTCCGGCGTGCCCGGCGTGCTGCGGACCTTCGGGCTGGTCTGCCTGCTGGGCCTGACGGCCCTCGGCGCCGACCCCTTCCGGGGCGGACCCGCCGATGGGCTCGCCGACGTCGTCCGGGGCCCCGCGGACGGGGATGGCCCGGCCGGCTGGGCGGGGGCGCTGGCGTCCGCGGCGGCGCCCCGGATCGCCGTGCGGACCCGCGCCAGCGCGCCGGAGGCCCCGGAGCTCGACGCGCTCGCCGCGCTCGCCGACCGCGTCCCCTTAGCCGTTGAGCTCCCCGCGGGGGGAACCCCCGGGCTCGCGCTCCGGCCTGCGGGCCCCATGGCGGCGGGACGCCGCGCGGCGCTGGCGCTCACAGTGGGAGGCGCGCCCGGGACGACCGCGGCCGTGACGATCGAGGACGAGGCGGGCGCGACCGACTCGGTCGCGATCCCGATCGACTCGTCGGGCTTCGGCGCGGCCACGGTGGGCGTCCGGCCCGCTTCCGCGGGCTGGCGCACGTGGACCGTCAGGGCCGGCGGCCGGGAGGCGCGCGGCGGCGGGTGGGTGGAGGACGCGGGTCCGGTGCGGGCAGCCGCGCTCGGCGGCGCGGGAGGCTGGGAGACGCGCTACGTGGCGCGGGCGCTGGAGGAGGCGGGAGCGGACCTGAGGGTGCGGCTCGCTCTCGGGCGAGGCAGGAGCGTGGACAGCCCCGGCTCCGGCTGGCTCGCCGCGGCGGACGTCATCGTGATCCTGCCCGGCGCGGAGCTGTCGGCGGCGGAGGTCGACGCCGTCGCGGCCCGCGTGCGCGAGGACGGCGCCGGGGTCCTGATCGCGGGCACCGGGCAGCCGGCCCTGGCGGCCGCGCTCGGGCTCCCGGTCCGCGCCGAACGCGCGCCGCCCGGCGCGATCGCCTGGTCGCTTCCGGCCGACCTGGAGCCCCTGCCGCCGTTTTCGGGCCGGGACGCGCCGCTGAGCGCCGAGCCCCCGGCGGGCTCGGCCGTTGGAGCGCGGGCGGGCCCCGGCGCGGTCCTGCTCCTGCGGCCGGCCGGCCGCGGCCGCGCCGCCTGGACGGGCCTCGCGGACACCTGGCGGTGGCGCCTCGAGGGCGGCTCCCCGGACGCGCACCGGGCCTACTGGGCGGCGCTCGCCGACTGGCTGGCGGCGGGCCGCCTGGCCGGCGCGGAGCACGCGTTCGAGCCTTCGCCGCCGCGGGTCGGAGAGCTGGCGCGCGCGCGCGCGCCGGCGGGTTCGGCGGCGCTGCTGCGCGCTCCGTCGGGCGCGCTCGAGCCGGCCGGGCCGTTCGTCCCCACCGACGAGGGCGAGCACGCGCTGGTGGACGAGCGCGGCCGCGTGCTGGTCGGCACCCGCGCGACGCCGGCGACGGTCGCGTACGGGTTCGGCCGCGCCGCGCTCCTGGCCTACGGCTCCGGGGGGGCCGCGCTGCCGCGCGCCGAGCTGACGGCGTGGCTGGCGGCGCGGGACGCGGAGTCGTCGCCGGCGCGCGCCGCCGCCGCGTGGCTGCTGCTCGTGCTGGCCACCGCGAGCTTCCTGCTGGCGTGGACGATCCGGCGGTACTGCGGGGCCCCCTGAGGCCCCTCTCCGCAACGCTTTCCGCGCGCGCGCCGGGGCGCCGCCGCGGCGCCGCCGGCCCATGGGTTCGGCTTGCGAGGTAGCCGCGCCGCGCCGAGGTTGTCCGGCTCGCGAGCAGCACCGGAATCGATCGGGTCCGAACGGAACCGCCGCCTCCTCCGGCGGCCCGGACGACCGACCCAAGCGGGAATCTGTCATGAAGCGACGCGATTTCCTCGTGCGCGGCTCCCTCCTCGCCGCCGGCGTGGGCGGCCTCGCCACGCGACCGCCGCCGCTCGCGGGCATCCCGGCCGGCGGGATCGCGGCCGGCCGGCCGAGCATCGACCCGGAGCTCGAGCGGCTGCTCATGCTCGCCCTGGACGAAGCCACCCGCGCCGGGGCCAGCTACGCCGACGCCCGCATCGCGCGCGTCCGCAACCAGTCGATCGGCACGCGCGAGCGGCGCGTCACGAATCTCTCGGACTCGGAAACCTTCGGGCTCGGCGTCCGGGTGCTCGCCCACGGCGCCTGGGGGTTCGTGGGCACCCGCCAGCTCACCGGCGATGCGGTCGCCGGGGCGGCCCGCCAGGCGGTCCTGCAGGCGCGCGCCAACGCCCCCGCGCGCGTCCGGCCCGTGGAGCTCGCGCCCGCCGAACGGGTCGAGGGCGCGTGGCGCTCGGCCGCCGAGATCGATCCGTTCGACGTCTCCATCGAGGAGAAGGTGGACCTGCTGCTGCGCGCGAACGAGTCGGCGCTGGCGGTGGACGGCGCGCGCTTCGTGAACTCGGCGCTGTTCCAGGTGCGTGAGCAGAAGCTGTTCGCCAGCACGCTGGGATCGCTCACCGACCAGACGCTCATCCGCGTCTGGCCCCTGATGACGATCACCGCGGTCGCGGCCGACAACAGCGACTTCCAGTCGCGTCAGAACACGGAGGTCCAGCCCATGGGCCGCGGCTGGGAGTACGTGCTGGGCGCCGGCATGCCGGAGCGCGCCGGGAAGTGGGCCGACGAAGCCGTGGCCAAGCTCTCGGCGACGCCCGTGGAGCCGGGGCGCTACGACCTCGTGCTCCTGCCGAGCCACCTGTTCCTGACCGTGCACGAGTCGATCGCGCACCCCACCGAGCTCGACCGCATCCACGGCTTCGAGGCCAACTACGCGGGCACGTCCTTCATCTATCCGGTCGAGGACTTCCTCGGGAAGTTCCGCTACGGCCCCGCCGTCATGAACATCCAGGGCGAGCGGTCCGCGGAGGGCGCGCTGTCGACGGTGGCGTGGGACGACGAGGGCGTGGCGCCGGACGAGTTCCTGATCGTGAAGGAAGGCGTCCTGAACGACCTTCAGACGACCCGGGAACAGGCGCCCTGGCTCGCGGACTGGTATCGAAGCCAGGGCCGGCCCGTCAGATCGCACGGCAACAGCTACGCGCAGAGCTGGGCGGACGTCCAGTTCCAGCGCATGCCCAACGTGAACCTGATGCCGCACCCTGACCGCGACGTGTCACTGGAGGAGCTGATCGGCGGTGTCGAGCGCGGCATCCTGATCGAGGGCCGGGGCAGCTACTCCATCGACCAGCAGCGCTACAACGCGCAGTTCGGCGGGCAGGTGTTCCACGAGATCCGCGGCGGCCGGCTCGGGAGCATGCTCAAGGACGTGGCCTACCAGATCCGCACGCCGGAGTTCTGGAACTCCATGGATCTGCTCGGCGGACCTTCGACCTACGAGCTCGGCGGTACGTTCAACGACGGGAAGGGACAGCCGTCGCAGTCGAACGCGGTGTCGCATGGCTGCCCGCCGGCCAGGTTCCGCGGCGTCAACGTGATCAACACCGGGCGCTCCGCGTGACGGCGCGCGCCGGAGAGCCGGGCGTGCGGGCCCGGCGGCGCAGATACGCAGCACCGCAAAGGATGAAGGAGGGCCACGCATGAGACGACGAGACTTCCTGCGCGGCGGCGCTCTGGTCGCCGCGGGCGTGGGGGCGGGCTACGGCATGGACCCCTCGCTGCTGGCGGCCCGCGCGGCCGCGGCGTCGACGCTGCGGCGGGTCGGAGATCCGTTCTTCCGCGAGCTCGCGATGCTCGCGCTGGATTCGGCCCGGAGCGCCGGGGCGACGTATGCCGACGTGCGCATTTCGAGCAACCGGAACCAGTTCGTGGCGACCCGCGAGCGCCGCGTCACCGCGCTCAACGACTCCGAGACGTTCGGGTTCGGGGTGCGCGTGATCGCGGACGGGACGTGGGGCTTCGCGGCCAGCCGAGACCTCACGCGCGAGGAGGTGCCGCGGGTCGCGCGGCAGGCGGTAGCGCAGGCGCGCGCGAGCGCGCCGGCGCGCCTGCGACCGCTCGAGCTCGCGCCGACCGAGTCCTACCCGGAGGCGGAGTGGACCGCGCCGTTCGAGGTGGACCCCTTCGGCATCCCCATCGAGGACAAGGTCGCGCTCCTGCTCGAGGCGAACGAGGCGGCGCTCGGCGTGGATGGCGCTCGCTTCGTGAACTCCTTCATGACCTTCCTGCGGCAGCAGAAGTTCTTCGCCTCCACGGAGGGGACGGTCGCCGACCAGACGCTTTACCGCGCGCTGCCGTCGATGAACATCACGGCGGTGGCGTCCGACAACTCGGACTTCCAGACCCGGCAGAGCACAGACATCGCGCCGCGCGCGGCGGGCTACGAGCACGTGACCGGCAACGACCTGCCGGCCAACGCGGTCCGCTGGGCGGAGGAGGCGGTCGCGAAGCTTTCCGCGACGCCCGTCGAGCCCGGCCGCTACGACCTCGTGCTCCTGCCCACGCACCTGTGGCTGACGCTCCACGAATCGATCGCGCACCCCACCGAGCTGGACCGGATCAGCGGGTACGAGGCCAACTACGCGGGCACCTCGTTCATCTACCCGATCGAGGACTTCCTCGGGAAGTTCCGCTACGGACCGGAGTTCATGAACGTCCAGGGGGAGCGTTCGTCGTCGGGCGGACTGTCGTCGGTTGGCTGGGACGACGAGGGAGTGCAGCCGGACGACTACCTGATCGTCAAGGACGGCGTGCTCAACGACCTGCAGACGACCCGCGAGCAGGCGCCGTGGCTGGCCGACTGGTACGCCTCGCAGGGCCTGCCCGTGCGCTCGCACGGCAACAGCTACGCGCAGAGCTGGGCCGACATCCAGTTCCAGCGCATGCCCAACATCAACCTGCTCCCCCATCCCGACCGGGACGTGCCTCTGGAGGAGGTCATCGGAGGGGTGGAGCGGGGCATCCTGATCGACGGCCACGGGTCGTTCTCGATCGACCAGCAGCGCTACAACGCGCAGTTCGGAGGCCAGGTGTTCTATGAGATCCGCGGCGGCAAGATCACTGGGATGCTCAAGGACGTGGCGTATCAAATGCGCACGCCTGACTTCTGGAATTCGATGGACGCCATCGGCGGGCGGGCCAGCTACACCCTCGGCGGATCGTTCTTTGACGGCAAGGGCCAGCCCGGGCAAGTGAATGCCGTAAGCCACGGCTCGCCGCCGGCGCGCTTCCGTCAGGTTAACGTGATCAATACCGGGAGGAAGGGATGAGCGCCCCCAAGAGACTCCGTGACGGCGTTCCCGCGGGAGCGATCCTCTCCCGTGCCGATGCGCAGGCGCTTGTTGAGCGCACCGTTGGAATGTCCAAGGCCGACGAGATCGGCGTCAACCTCGGCTCGACGTACACGACGAACGTCCGCTTCGCGGACAATCAAATGAGCACAGCGGGCTCGCTCACCGATGCGCAACTCGTGGTGCAGAGCTCCTTCGGGCCGAAGCACGCCGTGGTGACGACCAACGATCTCTCGGAGGCGTCGATCCGGCGCTGCGTGGAGCAGTCGGAAGTGCTGGCGCGTCTCGCGCCGGACAATCCGGAGGCGATGCCCGGGCTCGACCG
>DATKCH010000014.1:0-6485 GCA_035513295.1 Longimicrobiales bacterium | reverse complement strand
TCGGAGGACCTCGCCCGCCGTCTCGACCTGGATCCGTGGCGCGTCGTCGAGGCCCAGCACGTCGTGTCGACCCGCAAGCTCGTGGATTCGCTGGCCGAACAGGAGCTGCTCGAGGACTTGCTGGAGGGGGCCAAGCCGCCGGCGCCGGAGGCGCGCGTGCACTACCTCCTCTCGACGCCGTTCCGCTACCCTCCCCTGCCCCGCGGCTCCCGCTTCGGCCGCCCAACCGAGCGCGGCATCTGGTACGGCTCGGAGACCGTCGCCACCGCGCTCGCCGAGACCGCGTACTACCGGCTGCTGTTCCTGGAGGGCACGGCCGCCGACCTCGGCACGGTCGAGACGGGCCACAGCGCCTTCCGGGTGCGCTGCCGGACGACGCGCGGGGTCGATCTCCTCCTCGCGCCGTTCGACGCGGTGCGCGCGACGCTGGCGGCGCCGGACCGCTACGCGCAGACGCAGGAGCTCGGCGCGGTCCTGCGCCGGGACGGCGTGCAGGCGCTGCGCTACCCCTCGGCGCGCGATCCCGACGACGGCGTGAACGTCGCCGTGCTGGAGGTAGGAGCGTTCGGCCGCACCCGGCCGCGCGCGTTCGAGACGTGGTACTCGGCGTCGACGCGGCGGGCGGTGGAGTTCAAGCGCCGCGACTACCGCGGTGGACGGGTCGTCCGGTTCGCACGCGAGGTGTTCCTCGTCGATGGCGAGCTGCCGGCGCCAGCGGCCTGAGGGGGGAGCCGCCACCCGCGGCGTGAGGGGAGCCGCGCCCAGTCCACGAAAGCATCGAGGGCCGTAGACGGCCCGCGATCTGCCGGTGTCGATTCCGCTACCCTTCGTTCGACCCATTGGCGAAGGCATGGATGAGGAACAACTCGAGGAGGACCGAGATGCGCGTGATGGTTCTGGTCAAGGCGAACGAGCAGACCGAGGCGGGCGAGATGCCCAAGAAGGACCTACTCGCCGCGATGGGCGACTACAACGAGAAGCTGGTCAAGGCGGGCGTGATGCTCGCCGGCGAGGGGCTGGACGCGAGCTCGTCCGGCAAGCGGGTGCGCTTCGACGGCGCCAAGCGGACCGTCACCGACGGGCCGTTCACGGAGACGAAGGAGCTGGTCGCGGGGTTCTGGCTGTGGCAGGTGAAGTCGATGGACGAGGCGGTCGAGTGGCTCAAGCGCGCGCCGTTCACCGACGGCGAGGTGGTGGAGATCCGGCGCGTCTTCGAGGCCGACGACTTCGGGGAGCAGTTCACCCCCGAGCTGCGCGAGCAGGAGAAGCGGGTCCTGGCGCAGGCGGCGCAGAACGCCAGGAACGCGTGAGCGAGGGCGCCGCGCGCCGACAAGGGGGGACGATCCGGAGCCAGCAGGCCGCGAAGACCGCGGAACGGGCTACCCTTCCACCAGCGCCCGGAACCGCGCGTCCTCCCTGAGCGGGTCCAGCAGCGGCTCCGCGCGCAGGAGCGCCGGCGTGTACTCCGAGCCCAGCTCCTTCAGACGCTCGAGCGTCGAGACGGCGCCGTCGACGTCGCCGGCCAGGGAGCGCACCCGCGCGGCGTCCCAGAGGAGACTCCGGTGCTGGAGCGCGTCGCGAGAGAGCGGTGTCACCTCGAGCGCGCGCCGGGCCGCTTCGAGCGCCTCGTCCGTCCGCCCCGACCCGGCCAGCGACCAGGCTCGTTCCATGTGCGCGAAGGAGGCGAAGACGGTCCCTTCCTCCGGGGGTGTCCAGGCGGTCAGCTCGCCCTCCCAGTACGCCCGCGCCTCGCTCGAACGTCCGAGCCCGTCCAGCGCGTGCGCCCGCAGGGCGCCGTCCGCCTCCAGCTCCAGCACGCGCGCGTAGTCCCTGTCCAGCCACGCGAGCCACGCGTGCGTGTCCGCATCGTCGCCGGCGCCCACCCGTTCCAGGAGCTCGGCGCGCGCGACACCGGGGTCGGTCCCTTCGAGCACGGAGATATAGGCGAGCCGCGCGGCGTGCCTCGGCGCGTCTGGTTCGAGGTCCATCGCGCGCTCGCAGGCGTCGCGGGCCTCGGGAAGCCGGCCGATGGCCTGGTAGGTGTCGCACACGTCTTCCAGGTAGTGCGCCGACCGGGGATCCAGCCGGACCGCCTCGCCGAAGCTCTCGATGGACGCGTCCCAGTCGTCCATGCGGCGCTGCACGGCGCCCAGCGCGTGATACAGGTCGGCGCTGCGCAGCCCGGCGTCGCGGGCGCGGCTGAGCTCGGACAGCGAGCGGGCGTAGTCCCGCTCGGCCCAGTAGTGGAGCTCGCCGAGCGCGAGGCGCGCCTCGCCCAGATCCGGGTCGAGCTCGAGGGCACGTGCGGCCGCCTCGCGCGCGCTCCGCAAGTGCGCGGTGTCGCCGAAGGCCACGGTCTGGAACATGGTCCCGTGGGCGCGCGCGAGCCTGGCGTACGCGAGCGCGAAGCCCGGGTCCACCTCCGCCGCGACCCGGTACAGCTCGATGGACCGGGGGAAGCTGTCCGCGCGAGGGCCGAGCGCGAAGTACGCGTTGCCGCGGAGCAGCAGGCGATAGGCCTCGGGATTGTCCGTCGGGGCGTCCGCCAGCTCGGCCGCTTCCTCGGGCGACAGCGTCGCCCGCAGCGCCTCGGCGACCCTCCCCGCGAGGTCGCTCTGGACGTGGAACACACGATCGTCCGTGAGCGCTTCGTCGAAGCTCTCGGCCCACAGGTGACGGTCCGTCGAGGCGTCGATGAGCTGCGCGATGAAGCGCAGCTCGCCGCCGACCCGCTGCACGCTGCCCTCCAGGATCACCTCGGCGCCCAGCTCGTCGGCGATGTCGCGGATGTTCTTCCGCGTGTCCCGATACTCCATGACGGACGTGCGCGAGATCACGTCGATCGAGCTGACGCGAGAGAGCTGCGTCAGGAGCTCGTCGTGCAGGCCCGCCGTGAACGCCTCGTTGTCCTCGCCGCCCATGTTCGCGAAGGGCAGGACCGCGACCGAGGCGCGCGCCGGGTCCCCGCCCTCGCCGAGCCGCGTGGACGCGCCCGCCCCGGTCAGGAGCAGTCCGGTGGCCACGACTCCCCACAGGGCGAGCGCCGCCACCCCGCCGCCGATCGCGTTGCGCCAGGTCAGCAGCGAGCCGAGCCGGCCGAGCGGCATCGAAGCTCCTCCCGCGGAGCGGCCGACGGCCGCGGTCGCCCCGTCATCGGACGCGGGGCGCGGGTGTGGTTGCGCATCGGTGCTGCGACCCGCGCCTGCCGCCTCGCCGCCGTCCCGCGGTGAACGGATCCCGCTCGGGGCTCCCTCCTGCACGAAGGCGGTCGCCAGGACGATGGGAAGCCCCAGCACGAGCAGGACGAGCGCCATGCCCGGCAGCCACTCGGGCAGACCCGCGGACTCGACGATCCCGCCCACGACCTCGAGCGCCACCCACGACCCCGCCAGATAGACGCCCAGCACCTGCCAGACGGAGCGACGGTGGATCTCGCGAATCAGGCTGCGCAGGCGCGTCGACACGTGTCCGGTCGGTGGTGTGGGTCCGAGTGCTCCGGGAACATCTGGCTCAAGATGCCGGTGCGGCGCGACCGCCGGCAAGCAGCGAGCGGGGGTGGGGGGACGCGGCGGAGGCGGCCCGAGGTGGCGGCACCTCGCACCGACAATCCGATCCGGTTCCATCTCGGGCGCCGCGTGGAGCGAGGTTGGCCGAGGTCGTATGTTCTCCATCCGTGCACCGCAGCATCGACAGGAGACGATCCTTGGACCTGCAGATCATTGGACGCGTCATCGAGCTCCTCGACGAGCAATCCGGAGAGGGCCGAAACGGGCCGTGGCGGAAGCGCGAGTTCATCCTCGAGACCGGGGGCCAGTACCCGAAGAAGGTCTGCGTCACGCAGTGGGGCGACGACATCGAAAAGTTCGGCGTCGGCGAGGGGGACGAGCTCACCGCCCACATCGACATCCAGAGCCGCGAGTACAACGGCCGGTGGTACACGGACGTGAAGGCCTGGCGGATCGAGAAGGGCGGCGCCGAGCCGCCGGACGTTCCGGCAGACGCACGGTGGACGGATCGCGCGGACCCGGGCGGCGAGGGCGAAGCCGCGGAGGGCGACGACGACCTGCCGTTCTGACGATCCGCCGCGACGAGCGCGACGGCGATTCGCCACCACGACCGAGAGCGGCCGAGGGATGCGCGCGCCATGGCAGGCGGGCCGCGCCGCGCGTACGTTCGCCCACCGGCGTCCAGAGCGAGGAAGCTCCCTGCGGCAGGATCGGCGATGAAGTCGTATCAGCAGCTCTTCGCGGAGCTGAAGCGCAGGAGCGTTTTCAAGGTCTCCGCGGTCTACGGCGCCCTCGCGTTCGGGCTCCTCCAGGTCGCGGAGCCCCTGGCGACGGCGCTCTCGCTGCCGGATTGGTTCGTACCGCTGGTGGTGGCCCTCCTGCTGCTCGGCTTTCCGGTCGCGCTGGTGCTCGCATGGGCGTTCGACATCACCTCCGAAGGCGTCCGCCGGACGCCCGACGCGCCGCGCGAGGAGCTCGCGCGCATCGTCGCCGAGCCAGCCTCGAGGCGGTGGCCCGCGGGGATCCTCGCGCTGGCGGGGGTCGCGCTGCTCGTGGCCGGCGCGTGGTGGACGGGCCTGCGTACCGGCCGTTCGGACGCGGATGCCGCCTCCGGGCCCGGCGAATCCCCGGCCGCGCCCGGCTCCCGACAGACCGACGCGCGGCCATCCATCGCGGTCCTGGCGTTCACCGACATGAGCCCGAACCGCGACCAGGAGTACTTCAGCGACGGGATCACCGAGGAGATCCTGAACACCCTCGCGCGGATCCGCGAGCTCCGGGTCGCGGCGCGCACCTCCGCCTTCGCCTTCAAGGACCGCCAGCTCGACCTCCGCGAGGTCGCCGACAGCCTCGGGGTCGACTACGTGCTAGAGGGGAGCGTGCGCAAGGCCGGGGACCGGCTGCGGATCACCGCCCAGCTGATCGACGGCGACGTCGGGTCGCACCTGTGGTCGGACCAGTACGATCGCGAGATGCAGGACGTGTTCGCGATCCAGAGCGAGCTGGCCGCAGCGATCGCGGCGGAGCTGCGCGTCCCCCTCGGGCTCGGAGAGGGCGAGCGCCTGGTCTCGCCGACCGACGACCTCGAAGCGTTCGACCTCTACCTGGAAGGCCGCCGCCGTATCCGCGAGCGCGGCAGGAGCCTGGACGAGGCCATCGCGCTGTTCGAAGCGGCGCTCGCGCGCGACTCGACCTGGGCGCCTGCGTGGGCCGGCCTCGCCGAGAGCCGGGCGCTGCTGCCGTTTTACGTCGTGCCGCTCGCCGACTCCGCGTTCTGGGACAACAGCCTCACGGCCGCCGAGCGCGCGGCGACGCGCGCGCTGGAGCTGGATCCGCACAACGCCTCGGCCGCCGTCGCGCTCGGGAACGTGTACCGGGACCGCTGGGAATGGGAGGAGGCAGAGGCCGCCTACGCACGTGCGCTCGCGCTCGATCCCGACAACGTGGAGGCGCATCAGCAGTACGCGGAGTATCTGGGGAGGTTGGGACGGCTCTCCGAGGCGTACCAGGCCGCGCTGCGCGCGCTGGAGCTCGACCGCTCGCCCGTCCGCTACAACGTCGTCGGCTACCTCGCGCTTTACCGGGGCGACTACGACACCGCCAAGGACTGGCTGGAGCGGGGACTCGCGTTAGGCCGGGCGGACAACACCCCGTATCTGTGGAAGAACCGCGCGCACGCGGAGTTGGAAACCGACGCCACGCCGCTGGGTCGCGAGCTCTACGTGCGCTGGCTGTCGGCGGTGGCGCCGGAGCTGGGCGAGCGCGTCGCGAGCGTATGGCCGGCTTCGGAGGGCCACCCGCCGCGGGAAGTGGCCGAGCTCGTCACCGCGTGGTGGGCGCCCAATGGAGCGGAGGTGTGGATGCTCCGCGGGGAGCCGGAGCGGGCGCTGGCCGCGCTGGAAGCGGGCGCGCGGGACCGCGTGCCGTTCGGCGAGGTCAGCTGGTGGTGGCAGGCGACGTTGGACCCCCTGCGAGACGAGCCCCGGTTCCGCACGTTGAGCGGGGCGTGGGGCTTGGCGGGGCTCGAGCGGTCCTAGCCGGCCGGATCCCGTAATACCATGCCCCTCACCACCCCCTTCCACTCCCGCGTCGCCCCGCTCAATCGGACCGGGCTCTGGAAGCACTGGTACGGCTTCCTGGTCGCGCCGCAGTACCAGTACTCGCTCAACGCCGAGTACTACGCGATCCGGAACGCCGTGGCGCTGCTGGACACCTCGCCGCTCTTCAAGTACCGGTTCTCCGGGGCCGGCGCGCGCGCGGTGCTGGAACGCGCGTTGGCGCGCGACATCGGCGGCTGCGGCCTGGGGCGGGCGCAGTACACGTGCTGGTGCGACGGGCGCGGGTTCGTCCTGCAGGACGGCGTGGTGATGCAGGTCGCCCCCGGGGAGTACCGGCTCACCGCCGCCGAGCCGACGCTGCGCTACTTCCGGACCGTGGCCCGGGACATGGGGGCGTCCGACGCGGTCATCGACGACGTCT
>DATKCH010000013.1:0-84623 GCA_035513295.1 Longimicrobiales bacterium | reverse complement strand
GTCATGTGGTAGTCGTTGCCGCACACCTCGCATTTGGACATTGTTCCTCCCGGTGCCGCTACACTCGGCATCGGTCGATCTCGCAGGAACTGCGCCAGCCAGCGGGCTGGACGTGCTGAAGATCGACCGCCGCGGCTCCGGCCGGTCGAATGGCGCGGGCACCGTGGCAGTAGGCCCCCGTAGCTCAGGTGGATAGAGCGTGGGATTCCTAATCCCAAGGTCGCGCGTTCGAGTCGCGCCGGGGGCATCGAGGAAGTGACGAGGGCGCAACGCTTTGCGGCATTGCGCCCTCTCTCTTGATAGGACCCGCCTCCCGAATTGGGGTCACATTGGGGTCACGGATCACCCGGCCGCGGCCCCGCGGAGCGGGTTCGGGGCGGGCGCGAGCAGCGCGTCGACGTGCTCGTCAGCCAGGTGCGTGTAGCGCATCGTCGTGGCGATATTCGCGTGGCCGAGCGCCTCCTTCACGTGGACCGGGTTCCGGCCTTCGGCGATCCAGAGAGTTGCCCGGCGATGCCGGAGATCATGCCGGCGGAAGTCCTCGGGTAGACCGGCCCGCTCCGCCGCGTTGGCGAACGCTTTCCGGAAGCTCTTCACGCGGTCGCCCGCCCGGTGGGTGCGTCCGTCCGTCAGGTGGTGGAAGACGTGTTCGCTGCGCCGGCCGTGGTAGGTGGCGAACCGGAAGCGGGCGAGGTGATCCCGGAGGATCCCGTCCAGCGACGGGGTGATCGGCACGCGACGCGACCGACCCGTCTTCGTGCGGCGACCGGGGGCGCTCCGAACGTGGATCGTCCGGGCGGCAAGGTCGACGTCGTCCCACCGGAGCTGAAGGGCCTCCGATTCCGCGCGCAGCCCGGTCTCCCCGAGAACCGCCACGTACGCCCGCAGCATCGGACGCTCCGCGCACGCATCCAGGAGGTCCTCGTACTGGTCCTCCGCGAGAATCACGGGCGCCCGTTCGTCGACCGGAGGCCCCGGGACGCCGGTCGCGGGATTCGATTCGATCGCCTCTAGGTCGACGACTGCGAACGCGAGCAGGCGATGGAGGACCCGGAGGTCCTTCCGAACGGTGAACGCGGAAACCGGGCCCTTGCCCCGGTCCCTGGTGCGTCCGCGCCACCGCACGAACGCCTTGACGTGCTTCCGCCTGACCTGGTCGATCGGGGGATCGAGCAGCTGGCCGGTGAAGAACCGCTCGAAGCGGCCGAGGGCGCTTTCATAGGACACTCGCGTGCCATCGGTGCGGAGCTCCGGGAGGACGCCGCGCCGGAACGCAGCGGTCAGGTCCGAGAAGCGCATCTCACCGGGGACGATGTCCGCCTCGAGCTTCTGCTTCAGCTCGAGGCGATACGCGAGCAAGGAGTCCTCCGCCTCGAGCCTGGATCCGCGAACCGTCTTCCGGAAGCGCCTCTTCCCGATGCGGACCTGAAGCTGCCAGGAGTTGGCGCCGCGACGGGTGATGCCGCCGGTGCGATCGGTGCGCCGCGCCTTGTGGTCTCTCATCTTAATCGCGCTCCTTCCGGTTGTGGCGGCGCCTACGCTGCCGGTACCGCCGCTTCGCCGCTTTCAACGGCTCGCCCTTCTCTGAACAGTCGACGCACCATGGCCGCTCGCCCTTTCGGGGCTTTCGGTCCGGCGTGAAAAGGGCGCCGCACCCGTGGCACTGCAGCAGGCCACCCGATCCCGAGGCGACGAAGGCGATCTCTCGTGCGATCGCCCCGAAAAGGGTAGGGCTCCCGACGCTCATCTTAGGCCGGCCCTGGTCCGGGCCCCACTCCAGGCGGGCCCGGACGCCACCCACGGCCAGCCAACCGTCGAGCGCGCGGCCCAGCGTGTAGCGATCGCCCTCAAGGGTCTTCCCGGCTCCGTCCGGCGCGCCGGATACGTCAGTGGGGAAGGCGGGAGTGTAGTAGATCTCCCAGTCGTCTCGGCTGCCCGGGGCATCGTCGTGGACTCGCTCGGCGATTCTCATCACCGCCGCGCAGCGGGTCGCGTACGACCGCCAGATCCGGAGCGGCTCTCTCTGAGTCGGCCGGCAGTAACCTGCGCCACCGACCGGGTTCAGGTCCTCGTCCGGCAGCGGGGGGTGTGTGTGGGGGCGCTCGTGCGCGCAGAGCTCCAGCACTCCGAATCGCTGGGCGAAGGAAAGGATGCGCTCGGGTTCTGCATCACCAAGCCGGGAGAAGCGTAGCAGCACGTCCGCCTCATGCTCGAGGTAAGAAGGCCAGGTATCCGCGTTGGGGGTGCCGTCGGGCGCGAATAGCTCGCCCTCTCCGATCGGCTCCCAGCGGAGGCTCTGATCCTCCTCATCCAGCCAAATCCGCCGCGGAACGGGGCGCGGGGCAGGAGCGAACCAACGGGTATGCGGCGGAATCATCTCTCGGCGCCCTCTCGGTGCGGGGATACATAGGGTATAGATCTACGCCTTGACTCTCACATGGTAAGCTCGTCTCGTATACCCGTCAACACTTGTTCGCGCGGGCGGCGAGAGGAAGAATGAGCGCAGAGCGCGGGTCTACAACCCTGTGTCCGGACGGACGGCGAAGGGCGCGGCCGATCGTCCGATCCTTCCGAGTCAACCCGGTCGAGGACGCACTCATCGAGGCCGGGCGTCTCGCCGCCGGGCAGGAGCTGGCAGCCTTCATTCGCGAGGCGGTGGTCGCCGCCGCCCACGAGAGGGCGACGGCCGCGGCGGCGGGACAATGAATCGGACGGAGCTGGAACGCTGGTGTGCACAGGCCCCACCTGGAGCGCTCGTGCCCGCGGCGTGGGTCGCGGAGGCGCTGGAGGCTGAGGGCGATACGCCGGCCCGGCCCCCGACCCCGGTAGTCGCCACAGAGCCGGCCAGCTGGAGAACGCGGCTCTGGATCGTCCCCGCCAACACGCGGCTCGGGGTCTCAGAGCTGACGGAAGCCCTGGGGCGCAGCCGCGACTGGGCGTATCGGCATACTTCCCCGAAGGCGACTCACAGACTGCCCCATCGGAAGCTGGACGGCGAGCTCGTGTTTCTCGCGGGCGAGCTGCGCGCGTGGCTCAGCGAGCATGAGGAGATCGTGGAGCGGGGGCGGCCGGAAGGGGAGGAGAGTCGCCCGCGGCTGGCAGGCTGAAAAAGTGCGCCCCCGGCCGGGCGAGGCCGAGGGCGCTGATCCACCCACGCGGACCCGGAGGAGGACGTGGAGGACACGAGCAAAATCTCGAAGGCGAAGGCCCCGGTCAAGGGCCGCGACTACCTCACGCTCCCGTTAGGCCGCGGCGGCGAGCTCCGGGTCACGCGATCGACGTTCCGAGGGGCTGAGCGCATCGACGTCCGGATGTACGTCCCGTACCAGGACGGCGAGCTCGGACCGACCAGGAAGGGGGTCAGCGTCCGCGTCGAGGACCTCCCACGGCTGCGTGACGCGTTGCAGCGCGCGGAGCTGGAGGCCTGGTCTGAGGAGCTCCTAGACCCGCTTGCCGACTATGCCGATCACAACCTCGAGCCGCCGGCGTCGTGACGGCGCCCTCGCTTTCCGTCGTCCCCGAGCCGGAGATCGCGGACGGGTCGTTTGCGGCACCGGCTTGCGAGGCTGCGGTCCTCGGGATCGCGCTGATCCCGGCGGAGGAGGAGCACCGCGACGAGCTGCTCGCGCGGGCGACCGCGGAAGCGTTCACGGATCCGGTCACGCGGGCGATCTTCAGGACGATCGCCGCGCGCGTCGAGCGCGAGGCGGAGGTCGACGGCGCGACGGTCCTCGAAGACCTGCGGGCTCAGGGGATCCTCTCTGGCCCCGAGGGCTTCGACACCATCATAGGCCTCCAGGACGCTGCGTCGCGCGCGTCGTTCGCCGCGAATCTACAGGAGGTCCTCGATCGGCGGGAGCGCCGCGTCCGGGGCGAGCACGCCCGGGCGGCCCTACGCGACATCGAGGACTCCGCGGTCTCGATCGACGAGCTGCGCGACCGGGACGATGCGCGGCGCGCCGGGCTCCAGGCCCACCTCGCCGTCCCGCACGCCCCGAGGCTGTACGACGACGTTTCGATCGAGGACCTCCCGCCGATCGAGTATCTGATCGACGGCCTGCTCCCGAAGGAATCGCTTGCGGTGCTCTTCGGCCCCGCGGAGTCCTACAAGACGTTCCTCGCCCTGTACATCGCGCTCTGCGCGGCGACGGGGTTCGAGTTCTTCGGGCGTGAGGTGGGAGGACACGGCCCCGTCGTCTACGTTTCCGGCGAGGGACGCTCCGGGCTCGGCGCCCGCGTCCGCGTGTGGAAGCGGCATCGTCACTTCCACGGTCGGGCCGGTGTCCGCTTCCTGCTCGACCCGGTCGCGCTCGCAAGGCCCGATGAGGTGACCGCGTTCCTCAGGCTGCTGGATTCGCTCGAGCAACCTCCGGCGCTGGTTGTGTTCGATACCCTAGCTCGGTGCATGGCCGGGTTCGACGAGAACTCTACCGGCGACATGGGCGCAGCCGTGGCCGGGATGGACCGGATCCGGGGCGAGACCGGGGCGGCTACCCTGGCCCTCCACCACTCCCCGCACGATGGCAAGCGCGAGCGCGGGTCGACGGCGCTGCGCGGTGCCGCGGACGTCTCGATCGGCATGCGCGCCGAGGACGGCGTGGTCACCGTCGAGTGCGCGAAGATGAAGGACGCCCCGCACTTCGAGCGGATGTATCTGGAGCCGTTCGAGGTCGGGGACTCGATCGTCCTGGTAGGTGCAAAGAGCGCGTTGCACCTACGGGCCGGAGAACTCACGCAATCGCAGCTCCAGGCGCTGCACTCTCTGCACCTACTTGCACCTCCGCACGGCCTGACCGCTTCGCAGTGGGAAGAGGTGTCCGAGCTCCAGCGCCGGACGTTCTACGCGGCGCGAAAGGCCCTTGTGGAGGGCGGTTATGTCGATCAGGACGGCGAGAAGCGCGGCGCGCTGTACACGGCCACGCACCGTGGCGCCGAGCTGGTAGGTGCAAGGTGCAGTTGAGTGCAATCGGTGTCTGCACCGACTGGGTGCAAGAACAGGTGCAGCGGTGGGGCCCTTTAGGGCCCCCCGCACCGTTGCACCTACGAGTGCGCTCCCCCCAGCACCCAGGGGGCACCCGACCCCCCCCGGTATCGCGGGTCCTCCTGGCCGATTTCGAGCGTCGTGGGTCCCCCGGCACGGCGAAAGTTGCCCAGTCAGTCACCTGCGGGAGCGATTTCGTTTCGCCGCGCCCAGGGGCTCCGGCCCGCCGTGGCGCGGCAGTCGGAGACCCGCAACGTCGCAGCTGGGCCGATGCGATTTCGCTGTGACCCGGCTCGTCGACGTGAAGTCGCTGGCCCGGATCTTCGGCGTAACGCCCCGCCGGATCCAACAGCTCGCGGCCCGCGGCACGCTCCCCCGGGACCGGGACGGGGAGTATCCGTTGGCCGCCTGCGTGGAGGCCTGGGCGGCATACCAGCGCACCGTCGCCGCCGGCGCCGAGGAGGCCGGCGAGCTGGAACGCCTGCGCGCCCGCCGCATCCAGGCAGAGGCCGCGGTGGCGGAGATCGAGCTGGCGCTGGCCGACGGGTCGCTGGTCCGGGTCGACGAGTTCACCGCCCGCTTCGGCGATCAGCTGTCGACGCTCCGGGCGCGGCTGCTGAATCTGCCCGGACCCTTGTCCCGCCTCGAGGGCGTCGACGATCCGGCGGAGGTGCGCCGCGTGCTCGATCAGGCCGTCGACGAGCTGATGGAGGTCCTGGAGCCCCCCGACGGGCCCGAGGGTCCGGAGGCGCCGGCGTGACCGTTCTCTCCGCGGCCGAGCTGGCGGAGGCGCTCGGGCTGTCGGGGCCGCGGGCTGTCTACAGGCTCTGCGCCGACGGCATGCCGCGCCGCGGCCGCGGGGCGTACGCGCTCGAGGAGTGCGCAGCCTGGTACGGCCGTCATCTCGCGCCGACGAACGGCGCGGTCCCGCCGATCCAGGCCGCGCGGGCCCGCCAGCTGTCGGCGGCCGCGCTCCGTGCTGAGCGCAAGCTGGCGAAGCTCGAGCGGTCGGTCCTTCCCACCGACGTCGCCGACGCGGTGCACGACGCCTACCTGCGGACGCTCGCCGACCGGTTCCGCCGCCTTCCGGAGGAGTGGACCCCGGCCTTACTCGGGATCGAAGGCCGCCGGGCGGCGCTGGTGGTTCTACGCGACCTCCGCGACGTGCTGATGGCGGAGATCTCGGAGGACCCCGACGGCTCGCTCGACGCAGCGCGCCGCGCGCTGCTCGAGGAAGCAGGCTACCCGATCCCCGACGATGCCGAGGACGTCGGCGACGCCGCGGAGGCCTCCGACGATGCGTGACCCCCGGCTGCAGCGCGTCCTGGACGCCTTCGAGCGCCGGGCCGAGGCGCGGGTCGAGCGGACGGCGCGGGACCTCGTCGGCCTCAGCGAGATCGAGGTGTGGCGCGCGATGCACGACTTCGCCGACGGCCTGCTGGAGGACCTGGAGGCGGCGAAGGCCGAGGTCCTGGGGGAGGCGGAGGGCGACCGTTGAGCTTCGAGCGGAGCACCCCTCCGAACCGCGTCGCCATCGAGGCGGTCCTGACCGGCGAGGAGCGGCGCGTCCTGTCGGTCGCGTGCTCGGAGGCCGGCGTCCCCCGCGAGCGTTGGCCGGAGGTCAAGGCCTGGGCTCGCTACTGGGGCGAGGTCGCAGGGCGTCGGATGCTGAAGGAGCTCGTCGCCTCCGGGATGGGGCGGGAGGACGCGTTCCGGGAGGTGGAAGTACTCCTCGGGATCCCTCCGTCGACGCTCCGAGGCTACCTCGGCGCCACGGCCCGGACCGGCCAGGATGTCGCGGCGTGACGCGGTTCCACGCGCTACGCGTGGGACTTTTCGCGACGATCGTTGCACCGTTGTTGCGATGCTGAGTCTCGCAGACGTACCCGACCCGCGCCGCCGGCTGCGCGAGCTCCGCCTGGAGCTCGAGGACCTCCACGCCGACGCCGACCGCCTGCAGCTCGAGCTGGGCCGGGAGGTCGCCGCCGGCGGGTCCGGCGACGACGTCCACGCCGAGCTTCGGCGGATCCGCGTCCGGATCGAGGCGCTCGAGTCGGGGACCGTCGTACTGAGCGCGATGACCCGGACGCCGTTCGGTATTCCCGGCGGAATCATCTGATGCGGCTCCGCCACGCCCCCGCCCTCGACGAGCTCGTGACCCGGGCGCGGGAGCCCCGGCGGAGGGGGTCCATCGCCACGCCGACCGACACGTCTCATCCCAGCAGGGAGCTGAGCTAGCATGGCACGCGGATACCAGGGCGGGATTGGGCCGGGCACGCTGTCGGCCGGCATCAGCGACAGCGACACGACCATCGCCAGCGCGAAGCTCGCGAACCTGCGCGCGATTGTGGCGCCCGAGTTCGACGTGGGGCTCATCCACGTCGCCGGCGGGACGCCTGGCCCGACGAACGAGCTGGTGAAGATCACCGCGCCCTCGCTGAGCGCCACCACGGCAACCGTAGAGCGCGGCTTCGGCGGCACGACCGCGAAGGCGTGGAACGCCGGCGACCACACGCAGCGTGAGCTCATTCCCGCGGGAATCGTCCGCGGCAGGACCTGAGAGAGAGGAACCGATGGCGACAGCAGCAACGAAGAAGCGGGGCTCCGGCGGCGTCCTGGCCGGGCTTAGGGACCTGCTCGGGCGGGCCGACGCCCCCGAGACGACGGCCGCCGACGTCGAGCGCGCGCTGGAGCGCACGACGGAGGAGATCACCGAGGCCCAGGCGCGCCTTTCGGAGCTCGAGGACGATCGCGCCGAGCTGCTCCTGACAGCGAGCGACGAGCGGCTCGCCCAGCACGATCGCGCGATCGGCGCCGCCCGCAACGACGTCGCCCGGCTGCGCGCCGCGTACGGCCGGCTCGCCGAGCGGCTCGAGGCGGTCCGGGCGCGGGAAGCGGCCGCGGCCGTCGACGCCAACCTCGAGCGGGCACGGGAGCTCCGCGCGCAGCTGGACGCCGGGCTCGCCAAGTACGAGGAGCACGCCGCGGCGATCGCGTCGCTGCTGGAGGAGCTCCGGCCGATCGCGGACCGGCTCGACAACATGCGCCGCGGGGCGCCCGAGGCACGGCGCGATGAGTTCCCGGACGGCGGCGCGGCGGGGAAGGGATTCGTGTCGATCCTGGGCGCCCGCCAGTACGGCGAGCGCTCGGTGATGGTCGCCGCGCACCAGGTGACGGCCAGGGCGGTCCAGTTGCCGTCGACGCGCGGCTTCGCGCCCCACGTCGGCGACACGTCGCCATACGAGCCGCCGGCGGTCTCCGAGCAGCGCTTCCGGGAAACCATGGAGCTGCACCGCCAGCCGCTCCGGGGCGGCTCGTCCGACAAGCTCGTCACCTACCGCGACGAGAACGGCCGGGAGATCACCGAGGCCGAGGCCAACCGTCGCGCCGCAGCCGAGCGCGAGCGGGCCCGCAGGGAGGACGCGCGGGCCCTCTCGGAAGGCCGGCCGCCGTCGAAGTGGAGTTACGGCCGCTGACACGCCGATCGCTTGAATCAACGGAGGAGTGACGTGGAGATCGTGACCTGGAAGATCGTCGTCGACGCGCAGCTGGCCGACCTGGACGCCGCGCGCGACTACCTCGAGCGCGAGAACCCGGCGCGCGCGACGCCGCTGCTGCAGATGGCGGCCGAGCAGGTCGATCGGTCGGCGCCGACCGACGAGGACCGCGCGCTGCGCGGCCGCCATTTCGAGCTCGCGGCCGCCGCGCGCGTCGCGCACGACTGGAGCTTCCGCGGCCACGTCGACCACGCGCTGCTCGCCGTCGAGGACGCGCTGGGCGAGCCCGCGGCGGTGGAGCGCCACGCCGCACGTCGCGCGACGAGAACGGCCGCCAAGGAGGAGACGGCCCGGCTGGAGGCCGCGGCGTCGGCCGGCGGTTCTGCGGTGGAGGTTGCGAACCGGATTCTCGCATCCGCCAGGGCGCCGAGCGCTGAGCCCCCGCGGCCGTCACCGTCGCCGAAGGCCTCCTCACCGCCGGCTCCCGCTCCGCGTTCCGTGCCCGCTCCGGCCGTCCAGGAGCCACCCCGGCCGTCGCGGACCGGGACCCGCTACCCGGAGAACCCCCAGGCGCCCGGGCGGGCGCTGGTGAGAGGCGAGGAGGTCCAAGCGCTTGCCGCGGAGAAGGCGCGGGCGTTGCCGAGCTTCCGGACCGACGCGGAGATCTCCAGCCGGAGGCCTTTACGCGCCCGAAGGGGGCAAGCCTGAGGCCCTTTGACTGGGGCCTGAGCGTCGCGCATCTAGGCGCGGGCGTGGGTGCGGTTCCGGCCCGCGGCGGAGATCTCGGGGATGCTCGCCGCCACGGCCGCGCGGTGCCGGAGCTGCTGGCGGGGTTGCGGTTCCGGAGGGCTTCAGGTTGCCCCCTCCTGCCGCGTAAAGGCCTCCGGGCCTTCCCCGCCAGCCGATTCCCGCGGGAAGGATCGAGCGCCGGCTGGACTGGTAAGCGGGCGGCGTGGCTTCAGGGGGTTGCGAGGTCCGGGCTTGTCGCCGTCCGGCCCGCGTAAAGGCGATACCTTCCCGCCTCCCCCCTGATTCCTTCCGTATCGTGACTGCGGAGGTTGCGGGTCGCGGCGTGCTCGTCGCCGCGCGAGCGTAATCAGGTTCGGGCGTCAGCTCCCCGGGCCGCCCTCCGCAGTCCCCGCGGCTACATCCCGGCCAACGACGAGACGATCGCGGCCACCCGCATAGCCTCGGGAGTCGTGATGATGGTCGGTGCGGTCGCTCCGTCTTTCGTGACCCGGATCACATTCTCGTCCATGTCCACGTCGAGATCGAGGATCTTGTCGTAGCGCACGCTCGACGTGCCCGAGTGGACCAGGAGGATGCGCTTGTTCGTGACCAGGAGCCGGCCTTCCTTGTCGACGACGAGGCCGCGCACGTTGTAGCGCTGGCCGTCCCGCTGGAACGTCGACAGCTGCTTCTCCTTCAGGAACCGGCCCTCCCCCTCGAAGTAGCACGTCTCGCTCTTCTGGATCGGCACGGACGGCTGGACCTCCTCGAGCTCGCCGCCGCGGATGCGACGGAGGTCCCGGAGCTGGGCCAGGACCTCGAGCTCGGTTGCTACGTCCTCGGCGGGGATCGCCAGCCGCTCGCGGACGTGGTCCAGAGCCGCCTCCTCACCTTCGTCGAGCTCGTGGTCGGCGACGGCCGCGAAGTAGAGGCCGCGGAAGGCGTCCCGACGCGCGGCCTTCGTGAAGGGCGACTCCCCGAGCGAGCGGTGGAACAGATCCAGGACGTCCAGCTCGGCGTCGTCCACCCTGCCGTCCTCGACGATCGCCCTGCAGGCGAGCAGGTAGGCGCGCTCCAGCTCCTGCCGCCTCGTCTCCTCCGGGAGGGCGCCGTCACCGGCCGACGAGAGGGCCTCCTGCCAGCGGCGCGCGGTCCAGGCACCCGTCCGGAGGAACGACTCCAGCGCGCCCCTGAACTTGTCGGCTGTCCGATTCGCGTTCGCACGGCGATACCAGAACACCGCGCCGACGGCGAAGGCGGCGCCTCCGACGAGCCACCAGAACCAGCCGCCGACCAGCAGGAGGAGTATCCCGAGCACGGTGAGCAGAATGAGCCCCGCCGTAGGGGCCCTGCCGGGGCGCGCCTCGAGCGGTTCGGCTCTCTCGACGGCCCATGCGGCGGGGAAGGTCGCGTCGGTCCTCTCGTAGAGGACCTCCGGCGGTGCCGCCCGCCCGCCCGGGGCAGCCGCTCGGGAACCACCACCGAGCGACCGGCGCGCGTAGACGCCGTATCGGCCAGCATGCACGTAGCTCCGCCCCTGCGGGTTCACGCCGACACGGGCGCCCCTCACCCCGAACGACGTGCCGATCCCGCTCTTCGAGAGGTTGAACCGGACCGGCCCCATCCGGAAGCTCTTGCGAAGGTACAGGCCCACGGCGACCTCCTATTGCAAGGGCGGGCGACGCGCCGCCTTCCGTTCGCGAATCCCGTTCAGCACAACGGCCGACTCGAAGACCAGATCACGTTCGGTGTCCGAGAGCTCGGCCCACCGCGCCCGAGCCCGCGCCCACGTGGTGCGGCCGAGCTCGTCTTCGAACGATATCGTCCAATGGCCCGGCGGGATCGCGTGGACGGCTGCGCCGACCAAGGCGTCTGTAACGCGCCAGGTCGTCCCCTCAGCGTCCGTGTAGCTGGACCCGGACCCACGACGCTCCCTCCCGCTGGAAGGACCCGTCGCACCCCGGGGGGTCGGCGCGCGCTCACGCTGCAAGCTGGCGGGCCACCGCCACCGCGAACTCGACCTCGGCCTCAGTGACGTCGGGAATGGAGCGGAGCGCAGCTCGCAGGTCGCGCTCGCCGCGGGTCGGCAGCTGGACGGCCTTCAGGAACGCGGCCTGGGGAGGCAGGCCGGGCAGGACGCGCACGGCGAGCAGGTAGCGGTGGTCGCAACGTGGACAATGATCGTCGACGGTGACGAGCCCGGGCGACGTCGGCATGATCGCGCGCCGGAACTCCCAGGCGCTGCAGGGACAGCCAGCGCGGATGATCATCTCGTGTCCCGTCCGACCCACGATCGCCCCGTTGCGCTAAGGGGCCCCAGCCCGTGCGAACACACGAGAGGAGCCCCTCTGGGCAGTAAGATTGTCGTCCTTCAACCTAGCCGATTCCCGCGGGAATGATCAATCGGATCAAGAGCGCGAATCACAGCCCCCTACGTTCCAGCCACCTCGTGGTCCTTGTGCACCCACTGATCGGTGAAGACCCAGCGGGCTCCACGCTTCTGGCCCTCCACCTGAAGCACGTCATGCTCCCGTAACTTGTTTAGAACGGTTGTGGCTAGGCCCGCATCCCCGAGAATCGTCGTGGCTCCAGTCTTTGTGATTCTCTTCGCTTCGAAGACCTTGTGGAGGACTCGCCGAATCTGCTGTTCGAGCTGGTCTCTAGTCTGGACCAGGTTAGCATCGTGGAGTTGGTAAGACACGTCATAGGCAAGCGTCAAAGCGCTCGACCTGGCCAGAAGGAAGGCGCGGATTCTCTCCCTTAGCGTCGCCGCCGACGAGTATTCCACCCTCTCTGCATAGCCGAGATCTGCTGCACCCAGGGGATTGGGCTCACCGGTCTTCAGCAGGGTGATGCAACGCTTGGTTTGGGCCACCGCCAATCCCAGTTCGAAGGCGACGTTAGGATTACCTCCGGAGACATCGAGGATCGCGAGATCGCAGCGGAGGATGGCGCGCCAAATTTTCCTCATCATCTCGGCCGTGGTCACTTCGTCCAGGAAGTACCATAGCCTTACAGGAAGCTCGTCCTGCAGCTCGTTCACCACGGCCTTGTAGTCGTCCGCGGGGATCGCGGGCGAGTAGGGGTAGCCAAGGAAGACGAAGTTCTGGCGCGCCTTGTTGTCTGGGTACTTCCGCTCGTCTTCGAATAGCTGGGCCATCGGTACCTCACGCCGCTGGTTTCTACTGCGCTTTATCTTACGGTCCTGTGCTTCAGCTAGTCTCCGAGGTAACCGGTCAGTCGGCCGAGGATCGCCCCGGCGTGGTCGAGTGCCCATTCAGCGGCCTCCGGCGTTACCTCGGTACCATGCGCAGCTTGATTGCCGAGAGAGATCAGGTCGCGCAAACCCGCGACCAAGTCACCAGAGAAGATGCCGGCTTCGTGGAGCTGACTCAGCAACCTTCCGGCGGACCGGCGCTCCCACTCTAGGTGATGCCCGCGCGCGATATTTCGGAGCATGCTCTCAATCTCGATCCGCAGCGCGACGAGACTGAGGTTCGGGTCCTGCCTTGCCAACGCCTCGAGATCCGCGAGCCAGCTCTCGTGGTCGACAACTACAACGCCGGGGCGGGCGACTGTCCGCGTGGTTTCGCTACCTGTCGCTCCGACGGGTGCCGGGAGCGGTTCGCCAGTGGGTTCGGCGCCAACGACTCGTCGCGTGGCTCGTTGAACATGCTGAAGCTCAATTTTGAAGCCTCCGGGCAGCTCAATAGATTTGAAGACGGGGGCTAACCAGGGTGCAACGCCGACGAGGACCAGAATGAGGGTCGGTAGATCAAGCTGCACCTGCGGGAAAACCAGGTGCAGAACGATCGCGATCCCAGCGAACGCGGTGATTGCAAGCCTCGCGAACAGACTCTCGGCTCCGGCATTCATAGGTGGTTATGACTCGCCACCAGCTCGTCCGATAAGCGCTTGGATGGAATCGGCCAACTCGTTCCTGCCGGGGTCGTCGGATGGTACCTCAGCCAGAATCCAGATAAGCGCCTTCACAGAGAGCCGCTCTCGCTTTCTTGTGATCCGGCCAGTCGACGGAAATGTAGCAATGGCGTTTCTGAGCGCATCGCCGGGGTTGGCCCGCACCTCCTCAATCGTCCACCCAATGCGGTCGGCGACAACGCGTTGCGATGCCAAGGGCGCGAGTTCATCAAGATGATTCCCCACGTAGCTCCTCCTCGGCCGTAGGAAAGGTCACCGTGCAATAGAACGGTGATTCTCGCACGACGCCACGACGACCCCGCCCTTCGAGAGGCACCCGCATTTCTCCTGGCTCATGCCCGCCTCCTCGAGGCGCCGCGGCTGGACGACGTGCAGCGCGTAGCTCCTCCTCGGCCGTACGATGTTGTTGCCGGTGTTGCAGTTCGAGCAGACATGGTGGACGGAGCCTCGTACTGAGTGCCACGGTGATTTTCTCATGTAGCGCCTCCGGGTTGTGGGACAAGCGCCCGAAACCGCGCGCGTCACGCCCGGGGTCCTGGCCGGGGAGAGGAGGAGCCGGTCCAACTGACGGACGAGCGCGGATGGGGCGCCCGGTAGGATGTCGCGCCGAGGGCAGAGTCGACGCGACGCCAGGGTAACATCGGCTACCGTTGGATCGCTACCCTGCGGAGAGGGACCAGAACTAGGCCTCTCGCTCCCGTCAAACCCGCCGCGGGACGGCGCCGGAGGCGTAGAGGTCTTGCCCCCACTCGAGGAGGCGCTTCAGCAGAAGGTCCGCGAACGCCTCCGACGACATCAGTGCCCGGCCGTCGGCGGGCCTCCAACCCCATCGACCATCAAGCCCAACGTCGTAGAGGAAGGTGCCCTCCCAAGCATTGCGAAGACCGCCCTCCACCGCGCGAAAGAGCCGCTCGTTGGGCTTGACCTCCGCCCGGAACGTGAACGGGGGGCCAACGTTGGTCGACGAAGTCCACGTAAACACGGCCTGCCTGTAGTAGATGAGCGGACCGTAGTAGTCGCGAGCGAACTCAATCCGCTCTTCGCCCCCCGTAGCCTCTTTCAGCTCGTTCGCAAGACGCTCGAGGAGGGCCACCAGATCCGTTAACGCCGTTTGGAACCCGGGGTACCCGCCCCCGAGTATCCGCCGGCGTTCCTCTTCGGCCTGGTGCTCGCGCCAGAGGCGGACCCCCATCTGAATCGCGCTTTCCTGGCGCACTAGGCCACCTACACGCCGGACGCGTTCCAGTGTGACCGCGGCTGCGCCGTCGATGCCGAATTCCGGAAAGTGGAGGCCCGAGCGGCCGTCCGAGTACCACGCCGGCGACGCGTAATCTTCCGCCATGGAGAGGAGCACGACGACGTCCAGGCCGCGTCCGTCGTTGATCGCCATCCCCGTGATCGCGTCCTCTTCCAGCTGCGTGTACGACGTTTCACCCCAGCCCAGCCGCGCGCCTTCCGTCGGTCGGTATAGGACGACGGCCACCCGGGTCTCGCGTCGGAAGATGCGGGCGAAGGTCTCGGGCCCGTTCTCGCCAGAGATCAGCGCCTGGCGCTCAGGCGAGCAAAAGACGCGGCCGCCGAGCGGAGCCCGGAGCTTCTCGGCGAGCTCCAGCGCGACGTCGACGTCCGGGTCCTGGAGGAAGGAGATCGCGACGTCGTAGCGGAAACCGTCGGCGTCCGATTCGGGCGCCTCGTGCACGTCACGACTCGGATCGGCTACGTCCTGGTCCAGCTCCTCGTCACTCACGCCGCGTCGGCCTCCAGCTCGGGCACCCGGTACTCCGTCGCGACCCGAGCGCGGCCGAGCCGCACCGAAAGCGCACGGGGTGAGCGGCGGCGCGCGGCAGATGAGCTCGGCATCATGCGGGGCCCGGCATGATTATGGACTCCCAGGGTGCGAGTCGCTCGACGCGGCTACGGTACTCCTTTCGGTATCCACAGAGGGCCAGGATACACATCTCCACGTACCACAGAGCGAGGTCGCGGGCGCCGTGCATGCGGCCCCGGAGCGCCCGCTGTCGCTCGATCTTCGGGTGCACGTACGCGTTACGAATGGCGGTCAAGCAGTGCGGTCCGTCTACCCACCCGTGTTCGGCCGCGAGCGAAACCAACCCCTGAGTTCGTTCCGTCGTCGGGATCGCGGTGGGCAGATCCAGGTCGGCGAACAACAAGCGGATCTTGTCCGCAGCGGGGAGCTTTTCAAACCCCTCCTTGGTCATTCCGACCCGCTGGACGAGAGTCGTCCAAGCCAGCAGCTCCAGCGCCGCCTGGGCCACGACTACTGGGCCCTGGACACCGATCTCGGCGACATTCGCTGCAAGCTGCCACTCGATCGCGCGCTCGATCGCGTAGGATTCCGTCTCGCCCTGCGCCCGGAATGCGAAGTAACCGGGTGCGAGCAGCTCGAGGAACCGGGCGTCTAGCAGGGGCATGGGCCCCTCCCGTCGCGTCCACGACGGTTGCCTGGCCGTCGTCCAGATCTCCCAAGTCCTCTCCCCGGCTGCGTCGAACCCCACGGGGAACATCGGAGTGCGCCACGATCCAGTCGCGAACCCGAGCAGAAAGCCGACCGCATCGGTGATCTGTCGTCCCTCCTCAAGGTCGAACTGCCCGCCGTCCGTGCGCGTCGCTTCCACCGCCGCCGATAGGGCGAAGGTGCCCGTTTCGGGATCGCCGGGCAGGAGAGATGTGAGCCGGATCCTCCATTCGCCGGCTTCCAGGTGCACCGTTCTTTGACGGCCGCGGTCGTCCGGCCAGCTGAAGGCGGGCATGTTCAGCGGGTGGAAGACGAGTCTCGTTGCGGGGCGGTCAGAGTACCGCGCGACGACGTCAAACGGACGGGGGCGAAAGCGGATGCACGCCGGGCGGGGCGAGAGACCGAACCCCACCTGAAAAGCGGGGAAATCCTGGCGGAGCGAGGGAATTCGGATGCGCCACTCCGTCTCCACTGCCAACGCCGAGAAAGCCTCCTCCGGAATCCAGTCGCCGAAGTCGACGGTGACCATCGGTCCGGGCTGCCCGAAAAGCGGGGCAACGACGCTAGCCGACCCAACGTACTCGTCCCCGCCGGCGTCGACGATCGCCTCTAGATCCTTCGCCAGGTGGACACGGGGGCCTTCACCCTTGGGCTCGAAGACGGGCTGGACCCCGGATGTCACCGGCGGGACCGCTGAATGCGTCGTCTCGGGCGGGGGGCCGGGGATCAGAGTCATTCGCGGAAACAGAAGCCGCCGGCCCCGTCTCCGCAAATCTTCCCGAATCGCGTTCAGCGGCCCGCGGGGTCCGTGGGGCCGTCAGGTGCCCCGCCCGTCCCGTCGTCGGAGCTGGCGAGGGCGCTAGCCGCGGCCACGCGCATAATTCCGCAGGGCCAGTGCGGGTTTATGCAAGCGCGGCCGGCCGACGTCAGGACGATCACGGGCGCTGCTCAAGCGGTAGGTGGGTCGGTAGGGATCGCTGCCATTCCCGACGCGACCCGCGCCCGGTTCAGCACGCGGATCGCGTCGTCGTCGAGTCTCGGCCGATCGAACCCCATCCAGGCGTCCGGGTCCTCGTCGTAGTTCCGACTCCACGGACCCAGTGCGACGCCGGCGTCCAGGAGCGCGACGAGCTCGGAGGGCTCGCCAGACGCCCCGAGGGGATCGAGGCCGCGCAGGCCCAGGTGCGCCTCCGTCCCCAGGCCGATCGCGTTGTAAAAGCGCTCGAGAGTCCGCGCCGCCTCCTCCAGCTCGGCCAGCGGTACCCACGGAACGCTTCCGGCCTCGGCGTCTATGTGGGCAACGTCGACGTGCCGCTGCTGCTTGATTCGCTGGACTGACTCCTCGACCTCGGGGGAGGGCGCCGCCCGTCGACAAGCATCGCGGACGGCACCCTCCCATTCCGGTCGCACAGACTTCATCAGGAACGTACGGAGCTGTTTTAGCGACCCGGAAGAGCGCTGATCCTCCCACAGGCGGTGGACGATCAGCGCCGCGTGATCGTGAAGCGACGAGAGGAGCAGGCTGCGCAGGTCACGGTACCCGGCCAGGAGAATCGTCGGGTAGTCGACCAGCTGGCGGAGGACGACGAGACCGTTGTGGAGCTCGACGAGCGACTTCCAGAGGCGACGCCGGCGGTGGGCCCACTCCTCCACCGCATCCGAATCGACCAGGACCAGCTCCGGGCTCGCATCCGAGAGGTCCTCGACGCCGTAGACGTCGCCTGTCACTCGGCGGCGTCCTGCAGCTCCCCCTCCCAGCCGCAGGCACGGCACCGCACCGGGTGGTCACCGAACGTGAGAGGGCCCCTGCTGGATCGCTCGTCGCGGAAGACCGGCGAGTCGCATTCCGGGCAGCGCCGATCGGTGCGATCGTCCCGCTCGTGCGGTTCGTCTCTCCCGAAGACGTTCCGTCCGGGGCGCGTCACTCTACGGGGTGGGTGGGGCGGTGGAAGTGGTCGGCGCGTCCGGTGGGAGCTGGCCGTGCTCGAGCAAGCTCTTGAGCCACTGGTAGTAGCTGGCGGCGGTCACCACATCGTCGTGTATGATTGCGACTCTGCCAGGCTGTTGCTCGAGGACCTGCATAATGACGTCGGTTCGGCGGATGGCCATCTCCAACGCTTTCTGGAAGACGAGCTCGTCGCGTCGAGCTCTCCGCTCGAGGGCTTGCCCGATCAGTGTGAGAAGACCGGAGGCGATCGCACCCACTGCGGCCGACGTCAGGACGATTGCGAGCAGGCTCATTCGTTCCCGTCCTCGCACTCGACGGTGTCGCCTGCCGTCCCCTCCCAGTCACAGGCCTCGCACCGAACGGTGTCGCCCCCAGCGGAGAATCGTGGGGTCCTGGACGGCCGATCATCTCGGAACGTCGGCTGGCCGCATTCGGGACAGCACTTTCCTCGACGATCGCCCCGGTGGTGCGGCTCGCCCTTGTCGAATACGTACGTGTCGCTCAACCCGGACCCTCAGTCTGAACGGGAGCTGGGGGGACCATCGGCCCAAGGCTGGTAGTCGATCAGCTCGAGGATGAGTTCGTAGACGCCAGACCTTTCTTGCTCGATCCTGTCGCGGTACCGCCGCGCCTCTTCGAGGTTCTCCCGCTCGCTGGGGGGATTGTATACATCGAGAATATGGGGTCCACCGCCAACGGCCCTCGCCACTCGCGGGGCGTAGTAGCTGCCCATGTTGTGGTGTTCGACGAGTTGCTGCAGTTCCTGTGCTTGGCGTGCCATGTCCCAGAACATCAGCCCCTCAGGTGCTCGCAAGAATCGCATGCGCCGGAAGAGCGGCCTGAACTGCGGTGCCAGGATTCCGGGGTGTCGGTGCTCACGATAGAACGCCAGCCGATCCGGCTCTATCGCGTCGGGGCCGTGTTGCCGGGTATGACACGTTCCGCAGACCGGCAGGAGGTTGAGGGGGTCGTTGTTCGCGTTGTCGCCGTCGATGTGATGGATCTGCTGCGCTTCCGCCTCGCACAGCGCGCAGCGCCCCTTGAACGCTTTCTCTGCGGACTCCCGCGCCGCCTTCGGGACGCTCGAGCGTCGCGTCACTCGGCGGCGTCCTCAGGTTCGCCACCGGACTCAGCGGGCTCGGGCGGAGCATACAGCTTGCTCATGTAGTCCATCTCGTACACCAGGCGCAGCAGCTCGCCCGTGAACATCAGGGTACTCTCGGCGCGCGCTTTCTCCGGCTTCGCCAGCCTGTGAGTGGCCAGGTTGCCGTGAGCTCGGATCCGATCCACCCATGGCCGCATCGGGGGCGTTACATACCTCTGATCGGCGAGGTAGTCGATATACGCCTGGAACGGTTCGCCCTCCTTGGCGCCCTTCTCCACGGCTACGTGCATCAGGATCTTGCGGCAGACGAGCTCACAGCCCGTGAAGCCGCCGACGCCGAAGCAGGCCCGCGCCTCGTCGTACGCCTCAGCAACGTCCTCCGGGAGGCCCTCAACTGCCACTCCTCCCTTCACGCCTGGGCGGACGTTCCTATGAGAGTCCATCACGCTCGGGTTCGCGCAGGTGGGGCACTGCAACCATTTCGCGTGAAACTGGACCTGACTATCGCTCGCCCTGACGAGTTTGAACTCTGCGACCACGGCCCCGGCCACCGAATTCCCGCAATAACCGCATACGTAGCGATGCCACCCTGCCGCAGTATTGGGATCTGGGCGGACGATCTTGTTGCGGTCGAAACGTGCCCGCTTCACTCCGCCGCCCCCTCCAGCTCGCCCGCGAGCTCCTCGAGGACGCCGGCGCGGCGGCGGAGGGCCTTCGCCAGGGCGGCCCTGCCTTCAGGGCTGGGAAATCGGTTGCCGGCGCTCCAGGCCCTGAGCGTGGAGTACGCGATCCCTGCCTCCTCCGCGATTTCTCGCATGCTGGGGGTCACGGTCTTCAACGCAGTCTGAGCTACCATCCCCAGCCTCTCCCGCTCGTCCATGGGCCTCAGGCCTCCCCCGGTAGTCTCGTATCAGTTCAGTTGACACGCAAAATATCGGTCTGTAGACTGGGCTGACACAGGAAACGGCGACCGGGCGACCCGCGAAGATCAACCCGACCGCCGTCTCGAATGCCACTCGCCCGGAGGCTCGTGGCGGATAGCAAGTTGCTATCCCGCGGGTCTCCGGGCAACACCGGAGGTGCACCGTGGAGAACACGAACGGGACGACGTACACCGGGCCCAGGTCACTCGAGGAGCTCGAGGGGCTCGTCGACGAGATGATCCAGGAGGGCCGCCGGCGCGGCTACCCGGACGCGCTGAAGCACACCCGCGGAATCGCGGAGGAGAAGGGGGTGGCGCCGCCCGAGACGCTCGAGGAGGCCTTCGAGCGCATGCCGGCGCTCGCCGCGGAGGAGGTCGCGGTGTGGACGGCGTTCCAGACGTTGCGCGTCTGGCGGGAGCTGTTCCCGACGAGCGTCACGAACCCGGGCGCGGCGCTCGAGGCGTCGACGTGAGGGCCGCGGTCGATTCCCGCAGGAATACCCGGGCGGTCCTCCTGGTCCTTCTCGGCCGCCGGCGCCCGGGCCGGGTGTGGCTCGTGGGCCGGATCCGGGTGCGGCGCGGTTGACGGATCGCGACCGCCACGAGAAGGCCCTGCGCTGGATCTGGCGGCGGCGGTTCGTCGACGGTACCGGCTACGGCACGATCGCCACCGAGCTCCACGCCGCCGGCCACCGCAGGCCGGGCGGCCGGAGCGTGGACCGGGAACACGGTCCGCCTGGCCGCTGAACGGCTCCAGCGGCGCGAGGACGCCAGGAAAGGGAAGGGGGCGTAGGTCGGCGAGGACCTCGCCCCCTTCCGCTTGCTAGAGCCTCAGGACCGCGCCCAATCCGATCAGCAGGTATAACACCAGCCTCTCGAGCCGGACGGTCACCGTCAGCTCAACCCTCACAAGCCTCACTTCGGCTTTCATTGCTGAAGTCCGGAGCTGGGCCCGGGGCCCCGAGCGTTCCTGCTCGGTGTGCACTTGTTTCAGGCGCCCTTGCTGGCGCCCGCCAACGGACCGTGGCCATCGGCACGCTGGCCGTCGGGCCCCCGCCTCACACCCACCTGGTGTGCGAGCTCCCAGCAGGGCCCCGCCTCTGCTGGGTCCGGGAGGAGCAGACGCTTGGCTGCGCCTGCTCTGGCCGCCATTTTGACCGCCCTGGCCTCCTAGCTTCGCCGAACGCGGCTGGCGGAGGTTGGCCGGATCATGGCAGGCGCAGGCCCGAGAAACAACACTTGGGGTCAGATTGGGGTCACGAGGCCGCAGATCGGCGCGGTCAGGCGCAGACGGGCGGGGAAGGGGGCGACACGGAAGCCGCGCGGTTGCAGCACATCGCGTTTCGGCGCGGAAGGGCGCGGAAGCCTGGAACGGATTCCTAATCCCAAGGTCGCGCGTTCGAGTCGCGCCGGGGGCACTTCGAGCGAGAGGGGCACAACGGGGGAAGGCGATGCCGTCGACCCACGGGCCAACGAGCGATGAGCGCATGCGGCCGGACCGTTCTTAGGATGTGCGGGCCCTCCGCGCCACCCCCGGGATCGCGGGCGCGCGCGGCGCGGGGCGCGTTTCGCCGCGCGTGCGGCGCGGCGGCCCTGGCTCTGTCCCCGGTCCCTGCCGCCCTCCCGGCCGCCGCCCAGGACATCCCCGAGCCCGTCGGCTTCATCAACGACTTCGCGGATGTCATCCCGGCCGAGGCCGAGGCGCGCACCCAGAGCATCATCGACGAGGTGCGCGCCAAGTCCGGCGGCGAGATCGTGGTGGTGACGCTCGAGTCGCTCGAGGGCCGGGCGGCGGAGCAGGTCGCGCGCGGCATCGGCGACGACTGGGGCGTCGGGGCGCGGGGCGCGATCGGCGACGAAAGGCGCCGGACGGGCGTCGTCGTGCTGGTGGTGCCGCGCGAGTCCTCGCCCGACGGGCGCGGGCACTTCTTCATCGCGACGGCGCGCGGAGCCAACGCCTTCATCACCGCCGCCGAGGCGGGCCAGATCCGCGACCGGCTCGCGATCCCGGAGTTCCGCCGCCAGGATTACGGACAGGGCATCTTTCTGACGGTCGGTGCGCTGGCGCTGGAGTACGCCGAAGCCTTCGATTTCGAGCTGACGGGCGAGATCCCCGAGCTCCGGCAGGCCGCGCGCGAAAGGACCGGGGGCGTCAGCATCGGGACGGTGCTGATGATCGCCTTCATCCTGTTCGTGGTCCTGTCGATCGCGCGGCGCGGAGGCGGGGGTCCGGGCGGGGGCGGACGCCGGCGTCGATCGCCGATCGTCTTCCTGCCGATCCCCATGGGCGGACGCCACCGCGGTGGCTGGGGTGGCTTCGGCGGCGGGGGAGGGGGCTTCGGCGGCGGCGGGTTCGGCGGGTTCGGCGGCGGCGGAGGATTCGGGGGCGGCGGCGCGGGCGGAAGCTGGTAAGGAGCGACGAATGGCGGATCCCCGGGAAACGGCGCGCAGGTTCCTGGCCGACGTGGAAGGCGCGTGGGGTGCGCGCCTGCGGTCGGCGGTCCTGCACGGATCGGTCGCGCGCGGTGACGCCATCCCCGGCGTCAGCGACATCAACCTCCTGCTGCTGGTCGATGGCATCCGGATGGAGGACCTGACCAGCGCGGGGCCGCACGCCCGGCGCTGGGTCGAGCTGGGCAACACCCCGCCGATGCTCGTGGACGTGGCGGACTGGAAGCGGGCGTCCGACGTGTTCGCGGTCGAGATCTCCGACATGCTGGACCATCGCGAGGTGTTGCGCGGCGCCGACCCGCTGGAGGGCGTCACGGTGGCGTCGCGGGCGCTCCGCTTCCAGCTGGAGCTCGAGCTGCGCGCCAGCCTGATCCGGCTGCACGACACCCTGATGGTGTCGGCCGAGCACCCGCGCGACGTCGGCGCCCTGTTGCTGCGCGCGCTGCCGTCGTTCGAGGCCTACTTCCGGTGCACGCTTCGCCTCGCGGGGCGGGCCGTGCCGGCGGACCCCGTGCGCGTGATCGAGGAAGCGGCCGAGGTCGTCGGGGGGGATCCGGCGGGCTTCGTCGAGGCCCGCGTCGCGCGGCGGGCCGGCGCCGCGCCGGCCCGACCACTCTCGCACCCCGAGGTGGAGAGCTACTACCGTCTCGCGGAACGGACGGTGCGGTACGTGGACGGCCTGGACCGTCGGCACGGCAACGATCCCACGGAGGAACCCGGAACATGAACGCACGGTGGCTCTTGATCCCGCTGGCGATCTCGCTCGGCGGCTGCGGCTACAACCGCATTCAGGCGCTGGACGAGCAGGTCGATCAGATGCGGGCGAACGTCGAGACCGAGCTGATGCGCCGCAACGACCTGATCCCGAACCTCGTCGCGACCGTCGACGAGGCCGCGGAATTCCAGCAGGAGACGTTCACGCAAGTGGCGCGCGCGCGCGCCGGGCTCGCGGAGGCCAGCGAGCAGCTCGCCGAGGGCGTGAGCTCCGGGGTGGATCCGGACCAGCTCAGCCAGCTGTCCGCCGAGGTCGCGCGCAGCATGCGGCTGTTCATCAACGTCGCGGTCGAGGCCTACCCCGACCTCACCGCCAACGAGAACTTCCGCGCCCTGCAGGACGAGCTCACCGAGACGGAGAACCGCATCAGCGTCTCGCGTCAGGACTACAACGAGGCCGTCCAGGTCCACAATTCCTACATCCGCCAGTTCCCGCAGGTGATCACGGCCAAGGTGATCGGCGCGGACCGGCGCGAACCGTTCGAGGCGCCACCGGAGGCCCTGGAGGCCCCGACCGTGGACTTCGACAGGTGATCTCGGTGACGCCGCCGGTCCCCGCTGCGCCGAAGCCTCTGCGCGCGCTCGCGCTGCGGGGCGTCGCGCGCAGGTTCGAGAGGAACTGGGCGCTGCGCGGCGTGGACCTGGACGTCGCCCCCGGCGAGGCGGTCGCCCTCGCGGGCCCGAACGGGAGCGGCAAGACGACGCTGCTACGGGTCGCCGCGACGCTGCTGCGGCCCACGCGGGGCGGGGGAGCGGTGTTCGGGCACGACCTGGTCGCGGACGCGGAGGCCGCGCGCGCGCGCGTTGGCCTGCTCGCCCATCGCACGGGCCTCTACGAGGACCTCACGCCGTTCCAGAACCTCGCGTTCGCCTCGCGCATGCTCGGCCTCGGGCTGGACCGGCCGCGCATCGACGCCATGCTCGAGCGCGTCGCGCTGTCGGACGCCGCGCACCGGCGCGTGCGCGGGCTGTCGTCGGGGATGCGCCGGCGCCTGGCGCTGGGCCGGCTGCTGCTCGCGCCGCCGGCGCTGCTGCTGCTGGACGAGCCGTTCGCGAGCTTCGACGCCGCCGGGCTGGAGCTGCTGGAGTCGGTGGCGCGCGACGTCTCGGCCGGCGGGGGCTCGGTCCTGGTGGCCACGCACGACCTGGAGCGCGCGGCCCGCATCGTGGACCGCACGGTCTGGCTGGAGGAGGGTCGCATCGCCGCGCGCCCCGAGGCCGAAGGCGCGAGCCCAGGCGTGCCCCGGCTGGTGGGGCGGTGAGAGCGCCGCCGTCCGGCGTCGTTGGGCCGCTGGCGTCCGCGCCGCGCGCCGAGCGGCGCGTGGGGGAATCGACGCGTGTCCTCGCCTTGGCGTGGAAGGACGTGCTCGTGGAGGCGCGCACGCGCGCCAATTTCGGCGCGGTGGTCGCGTTCGCTGCGCTCATGCTGGTGCTGTTCGGCTTCGCGCTGGGTCCCGACCAGGAGGCGCTCACCCAGGCGGCCGCCGGAGTCCTGTGGATCACGGTGATCTTCAGCTCTGTGCTGGCGTTCGGCCGGGCCTATCAATTCGAGCTGGAGGACGGCGCGCTGGACGTCCTGCTGCTCTATCCCGGCGACCGGCGCTCCCTGTTCCTGGGTAAGTTCCTGGGCGCCCTCGCCTTCGTGCTCGCGGTCGAGGCGGCGGTCGTGCCGATGGCGGGAGTCCTGTATCGGCTGCCGATTCTCGGGGCCCTGGGCCGTCTGGTGCCGATCCTGGCGCTCGGGACCGTGGGCGTGGTCGCCCTGGGCACCTTCTACGCGGGCATGGCGAGCCGCGTGCGCGCGCGCGAGGTGTTGCTGCCGCTGCTGCTCTTCCCGATGCTGGCGCCGCTCGTCATCGCGGCGGTCAAGGGGACGCATGTCGCGCTGGTCGGAGACCCGGTCGCGGCGCAGGTGAACTGGTTGGGCCTGCTGGCGGGCTTCGACGCCATATTCCTCGCGGCCGCGTACCTGCTGTTCGGCGCGGTACTGGAAGACTGAGGGCCGTGACGGGAGCGTCACCATGACGGACCGGGAAGGCATCGCCGTGCGACGAGAGGCCATCGTTCCCGAGTGGGTCGAGCGCTCGAGGGGGTCGCTGCTCGGGCCGGGACCCGCGCTCGCGCTGTTCGGCGTGGCCGCCGCGCTCTTCTTCGCGGGCGCCCAGTGGTACGGCCTCACCACGCTGCCGGCGCGCGACATGGGCGACCTGCAGAAGATCCTGTACGTGCACGTGCCCTCGGCGTGGATCGCGTTCCTGTCTTTCTTCGCCGTGCTCGTCGCCGGCGTCTGGTACCTGTCCACGAGGAGCGAATCGGCGGACCGGCTCGGCGCCTCGGCGGCCGAGGTCGGCACGCTGCTCAACGGCCTCGTGCTCGCGCAGGGGATGATCTGGGCAAAGCCCACCTGGGGCGTCTGGTGGACCTGGGACGCGCGCCTCACGTCCACGCTGGTGCTGTTCCTGGTGTTCGCGAGCTATCTGACGCTGCGCGCGCTGGTGGACGATCGCGAGCGGCGCGCACGCTGGAGCGCGATCGTGGGCATCCTCGGCGCCCTCGGCGTGCCCGTCGTGTACATGTCCGTGCGCTGGTGGCGGACGCTCCACCAGGTGCAGTCGACGCCCTCCACGATGGACCCGTCGTTCGCTCTGGGCCTGCGCCTGAACGCGTTCGCGCTGCTCTTCGTGGGGGCCTATCTGGTGCTGCTGAGACGGAGGGTCGCGCGCGTGGAGGCGGCGGTCGAGGCGATCGAGGACGAGCGCGCCCTGAACGCGGAGGCGACCCGTGTCCGGTGAGTGGGGCTTCGTCGCGGCGGCGTACGCGCTGACCTGGGGAACGCTGGTCGCGTACTGGGGATACGTCATGCGCAGGGCGCGCAGCGCGCGGCGCGCGCTGGAAGAAGCGCTCGGCGCCAACTCGGAGAACACCGCATGAGCCTTGGACGGAGCGGCAAACGGCTGACCCTCGCGGCCGGCCTGATCGTCATTCTGACCGGCTTCGGCTACCTCGCGTGGGGCGGGCTGGGCGACAACCTCGTCTACTTCGTCACCCCGACCGAGCTCGCCGAGCGCAGCGGCTCCGCCGTGGACGCGCCCGTGCGCCTGGGCGGGATGGTGGCGCCGGGCACCGTGACCTGGAACGCCGACGAGCTGGATCTCCGCTTCCAGCTCACCGACGGCGCGAGCAGCTACCGCGTGAAGGCCAGCGGGGCCCCGCCGCAGATGTTCCGCGAGGGCATCGCGGTGGTCGTGGAGGGCCGGCTGCGCGGCGACGGCGAGTTCCACGCCACCAACCTCATGGTGAAGCACTCCAACGAGTATCGCGCTCCGGCGGAAGGGAAGCGGCCCGAGCAGCTCTACCAGGAGCTGATCCGGCCGGAAGCCGGCTCGTGACGCCGGGCATGGCTCCCCGCCGTGCGGGAGCGCGCGCGTGACCCGTCTGATCGGCCACGGCGCGGTCATGGCCGCCCTGCTGGTCGCGGCGTACGGCGCCTTCGCCGCGGTGGCGGGCGTCCGGCGCGCCCGTCCCGACCTGCTGCGCAGCTCCCAACTGGCGACGCACGCGACGTTCGCGCTCATGCTGGTCGCCAACCTGGCGATGGTCTACGCGCTCGTGACGCACGACTTCAGCGTGGGGTACGTCGCGCAGGTCGGGAACCGGTCCACGCCGCTCTTCTACACGGTCATCTCGCTCTGGGGCGCCCTGGAGGGGTCGATCCTGTTCTGGGGCCTGGTCCTGTCCGGGTATTCCGCGGCCGTGGTCTTCCTCAACCGCGACCGGCACGGCTCGCTCGTGCCCTACGCCAACGCGACCCTCCTCCTGATCGGCGTATTCTTCTACCTGCTGCTCCTCGGGCCCGCCGACCCGTTCGTGCGCGTGAGCCCCGTCCCCGCGGACGGCCCCGGGCCCAACCCGCTGCTGCAGAACCACATCCTGATGGGGATCCACCCGCCCCTGCTGTACCTCGGCTACGTCGGGCTGTCGGTGCCGTTCGCGTTCGCCATCGGCGCGCTGCTCAGCGGTCGCGTCGAGGACGGCGCCTGGCTGCGCCTGACGCGGCGCTGGACGCTGGCGGCCTGGGCGTTCCTGTCGCTCGCCATCATGGCGGGCATGTGGTGGTCCTACGAGGTCCTGGGCTGGGGCGGATACTGGGCCTGGGACCCGGTCGAGAACGCGTCCTTCCTGCCCTGGCTGACGGCGACCGCGTTCCTGCACTCGGCGATGGTCGAGGAGCGGCGCGGGCTGCTGCGCGTCTGGAACCTGAGTCTGATCATCGCGACGTTCCTGCTCACGATCTTCGGCACGTTCCTGACCCGGAGCGGCATCGTCGCGTCGGTCCACGCGTTCTCCGAGGGCGAGATCGGCTACTGGTTCCTGTCATTCATCGCGATCTGCCTGGTGTTCTCCCTGGCGCTCCTCATGGGCCGGAGCGCCGCCCTCGGGTCCACCGGACGCCTCGCCGGCGGGGCGAGCCGCGAAACCGTGTTCCTGCTCAACAACCTGGTGCTGACGGTGTTCACATTCACCGTCCTCCTGGGCACGGTCTATCCGCTCGTGGCGGAGGCGGTGAGGGGGGTGAAGGTCAGCGTGGGCGCTCCGTTCTTCAACCGCATGACGCTGCCGCTGATCGTGGCGCTCCTGTTCCTGCTGGGCGTCGGCCCGGCGCTGCCGTGGCGCGCCGCGTCGCGCGAGGAACTGCGCGAGCGCTTCCTGGTTCCCGCGCTCGCCGCCCTGGCCTCGCTCGCCGCGACGCTCGCCGTGGGGACCCGCAATCCTTACGCGATCGCGGCCTTCACGTTCGCCGGCTGGGCCGGCGCCACCAACCTCGGCGAATTCTGGCTCGGCGCCCGCTCGCGCATGCGCGCGCACGGCGAAGGCCCCGCCACCGCGCTCGTCCGGCTGGTCCGCTCCAACGGCAGGCGCTACGGCGGCTACACGGCGCACCTGGGGATCCTGCTCATGGCGGTCGGCATCACTGCGTCCTCGGCCTTCCGGACCGAGGTCGAGCGGACCCTCCGGCCCGGCGAGACCATCGAGGTGGAGGGCTACACGCTGCGCTTCGACGGGGTCGCGGCCCGCGAGGAGCCGCGCCGCTTCGTGGTCTGGGCGGACATGGCGCTCCTGGACGGGGCCGGCGAGACGCGCGAGGTCCTGAGACCGCGCCTGAACTTCTACCGCATGAGCGACCAGCCGATCACCACGCCGGCGGTCCGCGAGCGCCCGCACCAGGACCTGTACCTCGTGCTGATGGCGTTCGAGCGCGACGGCTCGTCGGTGACCATCCAGGCGCTCGTGGAGCCGCTCGTGGTATGGATCTGGATCGGCGGGACGATCGTGAGCCTCGGCGCCCTCATCTCGCTGCTTTCGGGCCGGGGCCGCCTGCGTCCCGGCCGGTTCGCGCGGGACGCGATCCGCCTGACCCACGCCCCCGCCGCCGAGACCCGGTGAGCTGGCTGCGCGCCGCGCTGGGGGCGCTCGTCGCCGTACCGATCCTGGCGCTCCTTCTGTTCGGCATGGGGCGCGACCCGCGCGCGATCGACTCCCCGCTTCCCGGACGCCCGGCGCCGGGGTTCGAGCTGGCCCGACTGGAAGGCACCCCCACGCGCGGTCCGCTCCTGGACGCGGCGGGGGCGGCCCTTCCGGACTCCTTCTCCCTGCGCGCCGACAGCGGGCGCATCGTCGTGCTGAACTTCTTCGCGTCCTGGTGCCTGGCCTGCCGCGCCGAGCACGGCCCGCTGGGCGAGGCCGCCGAGCGCTACCGGGACAGCGGAGTGAGCTTCTACGGCATCGCCTACCAGGACAGGCCCGAGGACGCGCTGGGCTGGATCCGGGGGATGGGGGGGCAGGTCTACCCGGCGCTGGTCGATCCGGGGTCCCGGACCGCCATCGAGTACGGGCTCTGGGGGGTGCCGGAGACGTTCTTCCTGGGCCGCGATGGGCGCGTCGCCTACAAGCACGTGGGGCCGGTGTCGCGGGCGCTCCTGGCCCAGCGCATCGACGCGCTCCTGGAGGGGGAGGTGGCCGGCGGCGACGCCGCGACGTCGTCGCCCGGCTGGCAGCGCGGGGCGGAGGCGCCAGGCGCGACGCCCGAACTGGGCGTCCCGTGAGCGCGTTGAGGGGCGCGGGCTGCGCGGCGCTCATGGTCATCGCGACGGGCGCCGGCGCGCCCGCTCACGCGGCGGGCGTGCCATGGCAGGCCCGCGGCGCCGACAGCCCGGCGGACCGGCCGCAGATCCCCGACTCCATCGTCGAGGCTCGCACCCGCGAAATCGCGGCCGGGCTTCGCTGCGTGGTCTGTCTGGGGTTGTCCATCGAGGACTCGCCGGCGGAGCTCGCGCGCGAGATGCGGGCCATCGTCAAGGAGCAGGTGGCGGCCGGGCGCACGCGCGCGGAGATCGAGGCGTATTTCGTGGCGCGCTACGGGGAGTTCGTGCTACTGGCGCCCAGACCGGAAGGGTTCAACCTGCTGGTGTACGCGCTGCCGGTCGTCGCGCTCGTGCTGGGCGCGCTGTTCGTGGTGGGCTTCGTGCGGCGCTGGGGAGGCGCCGAACCCGACGCGTCTCCCCAAGGTACCGGCGCAGAAGTGTCTCGCACTCGAGGAGGGTGATGTACCCGGTACTGTTCGAGATAGGGGGATTCGAGGTCACGAGCTTCGGCGTCATGATCTTCCTGTCCTTCCTCACGGGGGCATGGATCCTGTCGCTGCAGCTCGCGCGGCGCGGCATGGATCCGGAGATCGCGTGGGAGGTCCTCGCGGTGACCGCGATCGCCGGGGTCCTCGGCGCCAAGCTCTACTACATGGGGCTGCACTGGCGGGACTTCGCGGCCGACCCGGTGGGGGAGATCACCAGCCGCGCCGGGCTCGTTTGGTACGGCGGCTTGATCGGCGGGGCCCTGGCGTTCTACTGGCAGGCCCAGCGGCGGCGGCTGCCGGTCGCCACGATGTTCGACAGCGTCGCGCCCGGGATGGGCCTCGCCTACGCCGTGGGGCGCGTGGGCTGCTTTCTCGTGGGCGATGACTATGGCCTCCCCACCAACGCCGCGGTGGGCATCGCGTTCCCGCAGGGATCGCCGCCGAGCACCGCCGGCTACTTCCGCTCCCTCGGCGTGGACATCGACCCCGCGCTGCCGGATGGCGCCGTGCTCGCGGTGCACCCCACGCAGCTCTACGAGGTCGCGGGCGGCGTGATCATGTTCGCGATCCTCTGGCAGCTCTCCAAGCGCGCGCTGCGCGCCGGGCAGCTGTTCGGCGCCTTCCTGGTGCTCTACGGGATCGAGCGTTTCGCGGTGGAGTTCGTACGCGCGAAGGGGGACCGGTTCGTGTTCGGGCTGACGACCTCCCAGATCGCCAGCATGGTGGCCTTCGGGGTGGGGCTGTGGCTGTGGACGAGGCGGCCGGGAAGGCCCACCACCGCCGCGGCCGCGCCCGAAGCCGTCGCGGCCGCGCGCTAGCAGGAGGCGCCGACGACGACACTTTTGCGCCGGTAGGCTAGTAGGTCCAGCGCCTCCGGATCTCGGCGAACGCTTCCTGGCGCGGATTGATCAGCGTGCGCACCCCGGCGACGGTGCGCAGGATGCGACCCCGGTTGAACGGCTCGAAGCCCGCCTGCGCGGACCACTGGCGGTCGATGCGCCAGTCCACGGTCAGCGCCCAGGTGGGGCCGCCCTGCGTGGCGGTCGGCTCGAAGAGCGTGCCGATGCCGAGGTCCGCGGTGATGAACACGTTGTCGAAGACCTCCTTGCCCACCACCACGGTCGGCGCGAGGGTCTCGAACGCGCCGCCGCCGATGCCCGACCCGAAGCGGATCTGGAAAACGTCCAGCGGCACCCCCAGGTCGCGGACGATCTCGTCCTCCAGGAATCCCCCGAACACGTCGCCGAGGCCGCCCAGGAACACCCCCTGGAGCGCGGTCCTGCTCGGCACGCCGCCGCCGCCACCCGGCTGGCCGAAGACGAGGAACGAGAGCAGGTCGGCCTCCGGTATGGTCTGACCGGTCTCCGTGGCGAGGGAGAGCGTGGGCTGCTCGAGCGTGCCACCGACGCGCGCCTGGATCTGGAGCTGTCCTCCACCCTGCAGGAACACTTCGCGCGCGGCCGTGATGTCGAGGACGGGATTGGGCTTCGGCAGCCCCAGGAACCGGATGTTCGCCTCGATCACCTCGAACCGGCGCACGACGGGACCCGCGACGAGGGTGAACGTGCCCCGCTCGCCGCTCAACGTGCCCGTCAGGCTCAGGACGTCCGGCGGATACATGTCGACGATCAGGTCGCCCCGCATCTGCGCGCGCGCGTCCTCGACCTCGAACCACGTGTCCGGACCGATGGTGAGGTCCAGACCCGAGACCGAGAGCTCGCTCGCGCTCGTGGGATCGCGGTCGGCGGCGTCCGGCAGGTCGCCGAGCGAGATCGGTCCCGCCTCGGCGACCCCCGCGATCTCGTCCTCTAGCGCCGCGCCCGGGCCCCGGGCCGGTATTACGACCGTGCCGTCGCGGATCTCGAGCGTCCCCTGGACCAGGGGCCGGTGCAGGTCGCCGGTGAGTCGCAGCGCGCCGCGCGCGGCGACCGCGGGCAGGTCGTCGAACGCGACAGGGCGGATCCCCTCCAGCGCGATGTCGAGGTCGAGCGAGGGAGGCCCACCTTCCTCGGACAGTAGGATGGTGCCGCTGGCCCGTCCCCAACCGTCGCTGCGGACCGCCGCGTCGAGGATCTCGATGCGCGGGCCGTCGAAGCGCGCCGACAGCGAGCCCTCCTCGAACGTGCGCCCGAAGCGCTCTATCTCCACGGACAGCGCCGTGCCCGCCGCCTCGCCTCGTAGCTCGAGAGCGTCCAGCGACCCGCTCACGGTCACGTCGCCCGCGAGGTCTCCCTGGAGCCCGTTGACCCCGACGGGGGCGAAGGGGCGGAACGCCGCCAGCGGGAAGCGGTCGGCGCGCAGCTCGGCGTCGAGCGGCGCCGCCGCGTCCAGGCTCGCCGCGAACGGCCGCAGCGACAGCGAGAAGGGAAGGGTGCCAGACGCCTCGAGCGAGCCGCCGGACTCCGCGAGCGCGCCCTCGAAGCCGAAGCTCATGCGGCCGTCGTCGTAGTCGATCCGGCCGTCGACCGAGGACAGCGCCAGCTCGCCGATGCGCGCGGCGCGCAGGGACATGTCGCCGGCGAGCGTCGGGCTGGCCGGGGTTCCCCCTACGACCAGGTCGCTCGACAACAGGCCCGCGAAAGGCGGCTCGGTCCCGGCGAGCCGGCCGAACTGCTCGATCGGCACCTGATCGGCGTCGAGCCGGATCGTCGTCCCGCCCTCGGGCCGGATCGCGCCGTGCACGACGAGGCTCCCGGGCCCATCCGACTGCCGCAGCGCCAGCGAATCGACCCCGATGCTGTCCCCCCACTCAAGGCGCGTGGGGGCAACCAGCGTCCAGCGCTGGCGTTCCAGCTCCATGCGCAGCGTGCGCACCGTCGCCTCGCCGGCGCGGACGCGCAGCGCGCCCTCCGTCGCGAGCTCGATGACGCCGCCCTGGGCGTCGGCCATGCGCAGGTCGGCCGAAAAATCGGGCCGCGTCAGGTCCACGTTCGCCGAGAACGTCTCGAACGTGCCCAGCGCGGCGGACGCGAGGCCGGTCGCCTGCAGGTCCACTTCCAGCCGCGGTATGGGCCAGCCGATGACCACGTCGAAGTCCGCGCCGCCGCGCTCCACCGTCCAGCCCGCCACGGAGAAATCCTCCATGCTGACCACGCCGGCGACGCGAATCGAGTCGAGTGGGCCCGACACCGTGGACTCCACGGAGAGGCCGCCGTCGAACGCCCGCAGCGGAACGTAGGGTCGGAAGGGCGCCATGCTCGTCAGGTCCGCGCCGAGCTCGAGCGCTCCCTGCGCCGGCTCCGAAAACCGCCAGGTCCCCCGTCCGCTCGCGGACAGCGTCGCGAGCGCGAGGTCCAGCGCCCGGATGGACATCCGGCCGTCCCGGACGAGCACGCTCCCCTCCAGGCCGTCGCCTCCCTCGGTGAGCCAGCTCGTGAAGGTCAGGTCGACCGCGGCGTCGGCGTCCATCGCGCGCAGCTGCGTCCCCTGCCCGCGCGCGGCGAAGGTGCCGCTGGCCATGACGGGCGGGACCGGACGCGCGATCACCGAGTCCACGGGCAGCGCGAGGACGTTGCCGCGCACGTCGTAGCGCAGCGTCTCGCCGGTCGCGTCCAGCGAGCCCGTAAGGGTCACGAGGCCGCCCGCGACCTCGATGCGCGCCTCCACGGGCAGCGCCGCGCCGGCGCCGTCGTTGGTGAGCTGGATGCGCCCGGTGGCGGCGCCGGAGAGCGCGGGCAGCCCGGGCACGAAGGAAGCAAGGGCCGCGAGCGGCAGCTCCTCCAGGTAGAGGTCGGCCGCGTCCAGCGCGAGCGCCCTCTGGCCATCCAGCGAGACGGTCCCCTCCAGCCTGGCTGACAGCGGCTGGGACAACCGCCCGCCCTCGAGGTCGGCCGCGAGGTCGATGCGCAGGTCGGCGAGGTCGCCGCGCACGGTCCCCCGGACCGTGCCCCCGAACGGCAGCGAGTCGACGAAGGCGGACGCGAACTCGAGGTCCAGCGGGCTCAGCGTTAGGTCCATGGCCTCGGCCCGTATCCGACCCGCGTCGGGCGGCACCAGCGCGGTGAGAGACCCGGCGACTTCGCTTCCCGGACCCTCGAGCGCCATCTCGGTGAGCGTCGCCCGGGTCGCGCCGCCTTCGACGGCGGCCAGGCTCGCGGTGAACGTGGCGCGGCCTGTGTCGGGCAGGGCCGGGAAGTGCCGGCTCGCCACCGCGAACTCGGCGGCGACGCGCTCGGCCCGGCCGGTGATGCCGTAGCCCCCGTGCTCGGGGTCCCAGACGCCTTCGAGGCCGGCCATGCGGACGCCTTCGAGGTCCAGCGAAGCGATCTCGAAGGCGTAGGTCCCGTTCCTGCCCCGGATCACTCCGTCGGTCGCGAGGATCGGCAGGAACGGCCGCGACGGGTCCTCGCCGCGTATCGACATCGCCAGCCGGTCGGCCTCGGCGGTGACGGCCGCCGGGTCGGCGGCCGGGACCGCGACGCGCCTGAGCTCTCCCTCGACGTCGCGAAGCGTGTACGCCGTGTCCGGCAGCTGGAGCTGGATCTCGCCGCCGCGCACGAGCGTGTTGAGGAGCACGGCGCGGTCCCCCGCGGGAGCGGCGCCCCGGTCGGACCCCTGGGCCTCCAGGATCGCCTGGTAGTTCCAGAGCGCGTCCTCCGACGGCTTCACGAGAACCACCCGAGCGCCCTCGAGCCTGCCGGCGCGCGTGCGGATTCGGCCCGCGAGCAACTCGTTGGCCTCGAGGCTGAGGCGGACGGTCGGAAAATCGAGGAAGCGCCGCCCCTCCAGGTCGGTCCAGAGGACGGCCGTGGCCGCGACGTCGACCGGCTCGGTCAGGGGCGTCGCCGGCGGGCTCCAGCTCTCGATCCATCCATCGACGCGGCTCTCGAACGCGCCGATCGGGCCGGGCGCGCCGGGCGCCGACGAGAAGGGAACGGCGGGTCCGCCGCGCCGGATCGTGACGAGCAGCGCGGCCGCCACGACCGCGGCGGCCAGGAGGAACCCTCCGGACGCGGCGAGCCCCCGGCGCACGGTCATCGCGTCAGGCTCCGCGCGCCATCAGAACGCCTGTCCGACGGCCAGGTGGAACTGCAGTCGACCCAGGAGCGTCTGCTCCTTCTGGAACAGCACGCCGATCGGGATGGGCCCGCCCTCCTCGGGGATTTCGAACAGCTCGCCGGTCGGAGGGGCCTGCGGATTGAACGCCAGGTCCATGCGGATCGGACCGACCGGGCTCCGGATGCGGAGGCCCACCCCGGGCGTCACCCGCCAGCCCGAGCCCAGCGCGTCGAGGCCGCCGACCTGCACCGTGCCCGCGTCCACGAACGCAGCGAGCCGCATGCGGTCGCTCAGGAACGGGGAAGGGAAGCGCAGCTCGAGGGTCGCGATGGCCGACGTCGTGCCCCCCACCGGTACGAATATGGTGTCCGATCCCACTCCGGATTCGGCGCCCTCGGGCTGATAGATCCACACCCCCGGCCCGAGCGTATTCTGGCCGAATCCGCGCACGCTGTTGGCGCCGCCCGCGAAGAGCCGCTCGTCGGGCGGCAGCACGTCCTCGCGCGCCCGCACGGTGGAATCCGCGCTCACGGTCGCCGTGCCGAGGAAGCTCGCGATGCGCGCCTGGCCCGCGAGCACCCAGTCGGGCTTCACCTGCCTGTAGGTGGCCGCGCCCAGCCCCACCTGCACGAACGTGAGGTCCGAACCCAGGGCCCCCACCGCCCACGTGGTGGACGCTCGCGCCTGGTATCCGCCGCGTGGATCGATCGGCCGGTCCGTCCGGTCCCGCGTCCAGACGACGTCGAAGCCGTTGCGCCAGCGCGGACTCTGGAGCGCGGCCGCGACTTCCGGATCGCACACGGAGAGCGTCAGGCAGAAGATCGCGTCGGAGGCCTGCACCGAGGCCCGTTCGACGCTCACCCCGATCGTGCCCAGATCGCCCGAGACGAAGCGCCGCTGGATGCCGAATCGGCCGCCGCGGGCGCGCCGCTGGAAAACCTGGGGCTCGCTCACGCGTTCCACGAAGCCGGTGAGCGTAAGTTGGTTGCGGGGACTGATGAAGAACGGCCGGGTCAGGTCGGCGGTGAGCTGGTAATCGAGGTCGTTGCCGAAGTCGAGCTGGTTGCCCAGCACGTCGGTGCTGAACTCGTCGCAGACGGTCCTGCCGAAGTCGAAAGCCAGCGGGTCGCCCTGGCCGAGCTTGGACACGCTGCCGCCGATCGCCAGCCGGCGCGCGCCCCCGATGAAGGAGCGGCTGACCCACGTCGCGTCCACCCGGCCACAGCTCACGCTACCGAAGCCGGCGCCCGCGTCGACCACGTGGACGTCGCCTTCGTCCACCTGCACGAGCACCGACGCGCGCGTGCTGTCCCCCCGACTCACCTGCAGGGAATCCGGCGCCATGGCCACGCTCGCGAAGCGCACCAGCTCCAGGTTGTACAGGTTGCGCTGCCCCTCCGCCAGCCGGTCCATCTGGAGCAGGTCCCCGGCCCGGACGCCCACCTGCCGGAGGACGATGCCCCGGCCCAGGTGCTCGCCCCCGACGACGATCACGGTGTCGATCGTCACGACGGGACCCGGGACCGCGAGGAGCTCCGCGTCGGCCCGGTCGCGCAGCGTGTCGACGCCGAAGTTGCGCAGGATCTCCGAGAACGCGTACCCCTCCCGGCGGAGCCGGCGCAGGACCGTGTCGGCCGACGCGGTGAACAGCGGCAGGCGGAACGTGTCGCCCACCGCCAGCGGCAGCCGGCCGCGGAGCAGCGCCGTGTCCAGCGCCCCATCGAGTCCCTCCAGCCCCAGGCGCTCGACGATGACCGCGTCGGCGCGGGCGATCTCGAACGTCACCAGCACCTGCGGCCGGTCATCGTCGTCATCCGTCGCGGACCCCTCGGCCTCCCCGGTCACGACCTGGGGACGCACCGTCGTCCCGAAGAAGCCATTCTGGCGGTAGAAGAGCGACAGCCGGCGGACGTCGTCCCGCAGGACTTCCAGGTCCAGGTAGCCGCGCTGACGGCCGAGGCCCCCTATGCACACGGGCATGCCGAGCAGGGAGCAGCGCGTGGCCCGGGTCCCGATCAGGGTCTGCAGGGTGTCCTCGTCGAAGGGCTCCTGGCCGTGGAACCCGACCTCGTCGATCTCGCTGCCCGCGAGGTCCACGAAGGTGGGGAACAGATCCGCGCCCGCGCCGCGCACGCAGCCGGCCGCCGCGATCGCGACCCCCAGCGCCGCCAGCGCGGCGCGGGCGGTTGCGTTGCGCCCCGGGGAGGGACGCGGAAGTCGGTGTATCAACGCCTTTGGGGTTTCATGTGCCAGGATTCTGACGGCCACGCGCGACCCCCGCAATCACGCGCGCGCGCCGGCCAGGCGCGCAAGACGAAGGCCAGCGGCATCCGGGCGCCGACCTGCGCCGTGGTTCGTCGCCGTGGCTCGCCGAAATCGGGGGGCTGGGCGGATTGACCCGACGTCACCTTGCGGGTACCCTGTCATGCTGTGCCGCGTCCTCCTCGTTGCCGCGCAGGACGCCGGGCCGGGACACCAGTGAGAATATGAACGCGCCGCGTGGCGCGCCGACGACCTATGGCAAAGCATCCCAACGCACCGCACCGCGCCGCCGAGGACCCGGATGACCGGTTCGTCGCCGGGGTCATGGCCGGGGGCGACTGGTTCAAGCGCAACTCGCGCACCGTCACCATCGCCGCGATCGCGCTCTTCATCCTCGTGGCCGGCTCGCTGTACTGGATCCGCTACCAGCGTGCGCTGAGGGAGGCCGCGAGCGCCGAGCTGAGCGCGATCCGGCAGACCATCGCCACCGGCAACACGCCGCTCGCCCTGCGCGACCTCTCCGCCTTCCTGGAGAGTTTCTCGGACACGCCTTCGGGCCGGGACGGGCGCCTGATGATGGCCCAGCTACTGCTCCTCGAGGGCCGCAACGAGGAGGCGCTCGACGCGGTCTACGAGCTGTCGCGCGACCTGAACGACCCCCTCGGCGCCAGCGCCGCCCGGCTTGCCGCCGCGGCGCACGAGCAGGCCGAACGCTGGGAGGAGGCCGAGGCCGAGTACCTGCGCATCTCCACCGACGCGGCTCGCCGGTTCGAGCGCAATCGCGCCCTCGCGGACGCCGGGCGCGTCCGGATGCAGCGGGGGGACGCGGCCGGAGCCGCGGAGCTCTACCGGCGCGCGCTCGATGCGTTTCCCGAGAACGACCCCCAGGTGCCACTCCTCCGGCTCCGTCTCGGCGAGGCCCAGGCCGAGGCGCAGGCGCAGGCCGGCGCCTGACCCCGAGTCCGCGCCCGTCCCTCGAGCCACCTCCGTCCTCCGGGCGCCCTCCGTTCATCTCCGGATGAACTTCGTATAATCTACATTATGTAAACTTGATGGGTGGACGGATGTGGGAAACCCCGGCTTTATCCCCTCCGTCCCTCCCCCGCGGCCACCGCTTCCGGCCTTCCAGCGGGCCGCAGAAGGGCCCTCAGCGCCCCCATCACGGCCGCCGCGGCGCCGTCGAGGCTGCGCTCGCGCGCGCGCCGGTCGTCGAGCTTCGGCAGCGGCACGGGCTCCCCGAACGCGATCCGCACCGGCGCGAGCCGGAGCGCGCGGTCCCAGCGCGGCCACACGTCGTAGGAGCCGGAGATCGCGCACGGAATGACCGGCACGCCGGCCTTGAGCAGCAATCGGAGGGTGCCGAGCCGGGGCGGCTGCAGGCACCCGTCCCACGACCTCTCGCCCTCGACGTAGACCCCCACGGCCCGTCCCTGCTCCAGCCTGCGCAGCGCCACGCGCACCGCCTGGGGGTCGATCTGGAAGCGCCGCACGGGGAACGCGAGCAGGTGTTCACGCACCAGCCAGCCGAACACCGGCACGCCGAACTGCGTGCTCTTGGTCATCGTGTGCAGCGGCCGCGGACAGAACGACTGGATCAGGATGGGGTCCAGGATGCTCTGGTGGTTGGACACGATCAGGCACGGGCCGCGGTCGGGGACGTTGTGGAGCCCCTCCACGGTGACGGACGGCAGGAACACGCGCGACAGGAGGCGCACGGTGCCCTGGAAGGCGCGGTACACCGGCACGCGCTCGTCGTGCGCCTGGCGGCGGAGCGCGCGTCCGCTCAACGCACCACGATCCGGGGCTGGAACTCGCGGATCTCGCCCCGTCCCAGCGTGCGGTAAAGGCGCCGCATGGCGAGCTGCAGGAGCTCCTCCCAGAGCCGCGGCGAACCGGTGCGGAAGCGGAACGTCACGACCGGCCGACCGCGCGGCTTGATCTGCACCACGCGCGAGCTGGACTGGATGGCGGTCAGGTCTTCGAGGGCCCAGGCGCGCCTCGCGCCGGAATCCTCCTCGAGCGTCACCGTCGCGCCTTCCAGGCGCAGCGCCCCCGTCAGCGACTCCCCCGCCGTCTCGCGGAAGCCCAGCACCTCCCCTCCCCTACGGACGGCCTCGTCGGGACCGGCGACCGTGGCCTCCACCATGTCCTCGCGCAGGACGCGCCCGTCCTGGTTCCCGGCGCCGAGCGCGGCCGCGAGCGTGGGCAGGGCCTGCAACCACTCGGAGGCCGGGCGCACCTCGGGCTCGGCGCCCGGCCGGTGCGCGATCAGCAGCGAACCCCGTCCCCTCCGGTAGGCGGAGCCGCAGGCCGAGCACACGGACCTGCCCCTGCCCGCCGCCTGGATGGCGCCCACGGCCCCGCAGAACGGGCACGCCCACAGGAGATCGCCGATCGCCACGGGACCGCTACAGCCGCCGGAAGAGCCGCAGGAAGCGCAGATACCAGACCCGCCACACCGCCTCCGCGATGATCGCCTTCGACATCTTCGATTCGCCGCTGTCGCGGTCGGCGAACACGATCGGGATCTCCACGATCCGGAAGCCGCGCACCCACGCGCGCATGGTCATCTCGATCTGGAACGCGTACCCCTCCGAGCCGACCCGCTCGAGGTTGATCGCCTCCAGCACGCGCCGATGGTAGCAGCGGTAGCCGCCGGTGACGTCGGCGATCGGCACCCCCGTGATGGTGCGCGCGTACGCATTCGCGAAGGACGACAGGATGAGCCTCCCGATGGGCCAGTTGACGACCGTGACGCGCCCCTCGACGTAGCGGGAGCCGAGGACCACGTCCGCGTCGCGAGCCGCCGCCAGGAACTGCGGCAGGTGGCCCGGATCGTGGGAAAAATCCGCGTCCATCTCGAAGAGCAGTTCGTAGCCGCGCTTCAGACCCCACTCGAAGCCGGCGAGGTAAGCCGTTCCCAAGCCGAGCTTTCCGGCGCGATGCATCACGTGGACCCGAGGATCGGCGGCGGCGAGTTGATCCGCCTCCGCGCCGGTTCCGTCGGAGCTCGCGTCGTCGATGACGAGGACCTCGATGCCGGGGTCCTGCTCGAGGACCCTGGGGATCAGCCTCGGGAGGTTCTCGCGCTCGTTGTACGTGGGTATGATGACGAGCGAACGCCTCGTGTCACGCCCCATCCGCCTCCGTCGGTGGTCGGGTTGGCCGGTCGGTAACAAGCACAAGGTTAGTCCGGCGAATCGGCGCGAACAACCGCCCCCGCCGCCACCGCCCCGCCGGGCGCAGATGCGGGGGATAGCGGCCGAGTCGGCGCGCCGATGCCCCGCCGGCCGCCGGCTCCCACGGGCCGGGCTACCCGGCCGCGCGCCGGCACACGAAGGCGAACTGGTAGGTCCACACCAGGGGAATCAGGCCGTTCGCGAGGCGCCGCAGACCACGGACGGGGAGCGAGGCGGGCTTCGTGTGCCAGGGATCCTTGCGCACCTCCATGACGGCGAGGCCCGCCGCGCCGAGCAGCACGCGCCACGCGGACACGTCCAGCAGGAGCTCCAGATTGTCCTTCTGCTCGGTGCCCGCCCGCCCGCCCAGCTTCCATGGCAGGAAGCGCTCGTTCGGCACCACGATCAGCGCGGTTCCCCCCGGCTTCAGGACGCGCGCGACCTCCGCCGCGCCACGCCCGGGATCGGGGAAATGCTCGAGCGTGCCGAGCGCCGTGGCCACGTCGAACGTGGCGTCCGGGAACGGCAGCGCCTCGCCGTCGGCGCACAGCGTGTGGGCGCGACCGGCGATGCCCGCCGCGGACCGCAGCGCCCGCGGCGACAGGTCCACGCCCACCGCGCGCCAGCCGGCCAGCGCGTCGAGCTCCCGCAGCATGAAGCCCCGCCCGCAGCCGACGTCCAGCCAGGACCCGCGCTCGGGGACGGGTCGGAGGAAGTCCAGGTAGGCCCCGAAATCGCGCGGGGCGATGGGCGGGCCGGCGTACCAGCGGTCGTAATACTCCTTCGACCGCGCCAGCAGACGCCCGTCCCGGACCGTTGGCTCGTCGCTCATCGCCGGACAATCTACGCGCCGCGCGGCCCGTCGCACGCGGCGACGCGCGACGGGCGCGTCCCGCGTCATCGCGGACCGGAACGTGCGGGTCGTGGGGGCGACGCTCCTTGATCCGCGCCCTCGGCGGGTGGCACATTCCGTAGCCGTGTCCCCGTCCTGCCAGCGCACCGGGACCGCTTCCACCATCCGAGCGACGGGTATTGCCGTGCGATTCCATAGACTGCTCTGTCTCATGACCCTCGTGGCCGCCGCGGCGTGCGCGGCCGACCTGCCGACCGAGCCGCCCGTGCCCGGGCTCGCGCTCTCCAAGAGGCCCGTCCAGGCCGTGGTCACCGCGCCCGCGGAGTTCGGCTTCGTGATCGACGTCAGCAACCCGGGCACGGGCCCGATCACCGGGGTGCAGGTGGTGGACACGCTGCCGTCCGGCGTGGATGGCGAGTGGACCGTCGACCGGCAGGAGTGCGCCGTGCTCCCGTCCGGGATCCTGAGCTGCGCGCTGGACACGTTGGACGCGACCCAGGTCGTGTCGATCCAGGTCACGTCGTTCGCGTCCACGTTCTCCTGCGCTCTCTTTTCGAGCCGCGCGCACGCGGCCGCCGACACCATCGGGCCCGTGACGGACTCGGCCACCGTGTCCGTCCAGTGTCCGAACGACCAGCCGGACGGCGTGCCGGCCGGCCGCACGCAGGTGACCGAGCGGCCGTTCGGCGTGGACGTGTCCGGCCTGGGCGATGTCTATGTCGCCCGCCTCGACGCCGACGTCGCGCGCGGGACCGTCCCCTTCGACTCGATCGACGGGTCGGTCGCGGTCGGATCGACGCCGCGCGACGTGGCGTTCTCGCCGGACGGCTCGCGCGCCTTCGTGGCGAACCTGGGTTCGGCGAGCGTGAGCATCGTCGACGTGGCGACGCACGCCCAGATCGACGCGGTTCCGCTCACCGGGGCGCCGTCGCGGGTGGCGGTGAGCGCTGCGGGGGACCGCGTGTACGTTTCGACGGACGCGGACTCCGTCTTCGTCATCGATCCCGCGATTCCGGCGGTGATCGCCGCCGTGGAGGTCGATCTCGACCCCGACGGGATGGCCCTCTCCCCGGACGGCGACTTCCTTTACGTCTCCGCCAGCGCCGGCACGAACGTCACCGAGATCAGCACCGCGACCAGCGCGGCTACGCGCTCCCTCCCCCTGACCGAGGCGGGCGCGCGCGACCTCGCGGTCTCCGCCGACGGCGCGACGCTCTTCGTGGCCATGGAGGGCAGCGCGCGCGTCGCGACCATCGACCTGGGGACGGGAACGCCGGGGGACGACATCGCGCTGCCGGCGGACGCGCAGCCCTTCGGACTGGCGCTGGCCCCCAGCGGCGCGCAGCTGTACGTGACCGGAGGTCCCGTTTCGGCCGCGCTGTACGTGATCGACATCGCCACCGGGCAGGTCAGGACGCTGTTCCTCGGCGGTCAGCCCCGCCGGGTCGCGTTCGGTCCCGACGGGTCCTTCGCGTTCGTCACCAACGAAGTCGGCTGGGTGGACGTGATGCGATAGGGTATGGGGCCGATTTGAGGGTCCTGGTCATCGTCACCGCGTACGACCGGTCCGAGACGGACGTGATCACGCCGTGGCTGTCGGAGACGATCAGGAAGCTGGGCGCGCGCGGCGTCACGGCGGAGGTCCTTGCTCCCTCCTACCGCGGCCTGCCCTCCCACGGCGTGGGAGGCGTGCGCGTGCACCGCTTCCGGTACGCGCCGCGGCGCTGGGAGGACCTCACGCACGACGAAACCACTCCCGACCGGATCCTGTCGAAGCCCCTCTACGCGTCCCTGCTCCCGGGATACCTGGCCGCCGGGACCGCCGCCGCCCGACGCCTGCTGCGCACGGGCGGCTTCGATCTCGTGCACGCCCACTGGCCCCTGCCGCACGCGCTCATGGCCCTCGCGGCCCGCGGCCGGCGGCCGATCCCGCTGGTCAGCTCGTTCCACGGCGTCGAGCTCACGCTCGCCGGCAAGCGGCTCCCGTTCCTGCGGCCGATCCTGCGCTACGTGATCGAGAAGTCCGACGTGGTGACGGCGAACTCGCGCTACACCGCGGACCTCGTGCGCTCGGTGCACGACCGGCCCGTCGTGCGGATCCCCTTCGGGGCGAGCCTGGACTTCCCCTCCGCCCGGGACCCGGGGCCGGCGGACGAGCGGAACGGACGCGCCGGGGAGCGCCCGGGGGGGGCGGCGCCACGACTGCTGTTCGTGGGCCGGCTGGTCGAGCGAAAGGGCGTGCGCCACCTGCTCGAGGCCATGGCGCGGCTGGAGGACCTGGGAGCGCGCCTGGACGTGATCGGCGACGGACCCCTTCGCCGGAGCCTCGAAGCACGAGCCCGCTCGCTGGGGCTGGCGCAGCGCGTGCGCTTCCGGGGTTTCGTGGACGGCGACGAGCTGGTGGCCGCCTACACCGACGCCGACGTTTTCGTGTTGCCGGCGGTCCACGACGCCAAGGGCGACGTGGAGGGTCTCGGGGTGGTCCTGATCGAGGCGCTCTCCGCGGGCGTGCCCGTGATCGCGTCGGACGCCGGGGGCATCCCCGACATCGTCATTCACGAGCGCACCGGGCTGCTCGTTCCCCCCGGTGACGGGGAGGCGCTCGCGCGGGCGGTCCGCAGGATCGTAACCGATCCGGCGCTGGGGCGGTCCCTCACGGCCGGAGGTCGGCGCCACGTGGAGGAGGAGTTCTCCTGGGACGCCGTGATCGATCGGCTGGAGGCAGTGTATCGGGACGCGGTCCGAACTGAGAAACCCGGCCCCCGTGCGGAGGGCGCGGATGACGCGCGCTCGCGCGCACGGGGCTGACCCTCACCGGATTCCATGTCCAGAAAACGGTCCAGGACTACACGCCAGAAGGCCTCGCGCCCGGAGAACCGCGCGCACGAGCCCGCGACGCCCGATGCGAAGCCGCGCCGGGGCGCGTCGGCGGGCGAGCCGCCGGCGATCGGCCTGGCGCTCGCGGCGCTCGTCTTCTGCGCGCTGTCGCTCGCCTACTTCCTGCCGGCGCTGCTGCCGGGCGCTCACCTCTTCGGCACCGACTACTTCGCCTCCTCGTACTTCTACATGGAGTGGCTGTCGGAGGAGTTCGCGCGCGGCGCGATCCCGAAGTGGCTGTCCTACGTGTACGGCGGGCTGCCGTGGTTCGCCAACCCGGGCGCCACGTGGTATCCGCCGCGGCTGATCGGGGACCTCCTGCTGCCCGCCCACAAGCTCTTCGCGTTCGTGTACTTCGTGCAGGTCGCGGTGGCCGGCGTCGGCGCCTTCCTGCTGTTCCGCGAGCTGCGCTGTCGCCCCTGGGTGGCGTTCGTAGCGGCGCTCTCCTTCCAGTTCACCGGGATCCTGTTGTCGTTCGTGTACGCCGGGCACGACGGGCGCATGATCGTGGCGAGCCTGGCGCCGTTGTTCTTCTTCTTCCTGCACCGGGGCGTGCGGACGGGTAGGGTGGGGGCGTTCGCGGGGGCGTCCGCGACGCTCGGGCTGTGCATGCTCGGCAACCAGATCCAGAGCGTCTACTACCTGCTCCTGGCCGGCGCCCTGTGGGCCGCGTTCGCGCTGTGGCACCACGGCTTCCTGGCGCGGCCTGGCCCGCTGGCGCGGCGCCTGGCGCTGGGGCTGGCCGCGGTGGCGCTCGCGTTCGCGCTCACCGCGGTGAACTTCCTGCCGTTCCTGGGCTACGTGGAGGCCTCGCCGCGCGGCGGCGAGGAGGGGCGCGGCTACGCCTACGCGACGACGTGGTCCATGCCGCCCGGCGAGGTGGTGTCGATGGCGGTGCCGGAGCAGGCGGGGATCCTCGACGAATACCGCCGCGACGCCCCGGACGCGAACCCGTTCAAGCTGCACACCGAGTACGTGGGGGCGTTCGCGCTGGCGATGCTGCTGCTGGGGGCGCTCTACTCCCGGCGTGACCGGCGCTGGTGGTTCTTCCTGGCGCTGGCCCTGTTCGCGCTGAGCATCTCGCTGGGCGGCCACACCCCGTTGTACCGGCTCTATTACGACCTGCTGCCGGGCGTGAAGCGCTTCCGGGCGCCTTCCCTGGCCTTCTTCCTGATCGCGTTCTCGCTCTCGGCGATGGCCGCGCTGACGCTGGAGCGGCTGGCCGGGCTGCGCGCGGGGGACGGCGCCGACCCGGGCGCTCCGGGCCGCGCGGCGCCGAAGCCGGCGGGCGCCGGCGGCGCGGGCCTCGAGAAAGCGGCCTGGATCGCCTTCGGGCTCGTCGGACTGGCGGTCGTCGGCGCCCTCCTCGGCCCCGGCGTCGCCACGGCCGCGCCGAGCGCGGGACGCGGCTGGCTGCGGTTCGCGACCTTCTCCGCGGCGATCGCGGGCACCCTGTGGCTCTGGCTGAGCGGCCGTACCCGCACCCCGGTGGCCGCGCTCCTGCTGGCGGTCACGATCGTCGCGGACCTGTGGATCGTGGACCGCCGTTTCTTCGAGGTCAGGCCGCCGCCCGCGGTCGAGTTCCGCGCCGATGGAGTCGCCGACTTCCTCGCGCGCGAGGCCGGGAGCGCGCGCGTCTGGGTGCTCCCGAGCATCCCCCAGCTGCCCGCGTACCGTGGACAGACGAACTACCTGATGAGATTCGGCGTCGAGCAGATCACGGGAGAGCACGGCAATCAGCTCCAGCGCTGGAACGAATACCTGGGCGCCGGCGCCGAGGTCTACACCGACCAGCACAACGTGCTCGGGGAGCTGCAGCGGTTCGCGGCGTCGGACGGCGCGTCGCCGACGCCGCTGCTGGACGCGGCCGCCGTGGGCTACGTGGTCTCGCGCGCGAACGTCGGCCTACCCTGGCCCGTCGTCTACGAGGACGGCGCCGGCGTCGTCTACCTGAACCCGCGCGCGCTCGGGCGCGCCTACGTGGTCCCCGCGGCGCGCGTCGCCGGGCCGGACGGCAGCCTGGAGGCCGTGCTCGCGCCCGGCTGGCGCCCGGCGGACGTGGCGGTCCTCGAGGAGGAGCCTCGCGTCGACCTGGGCGCGGGGGGGCCCGCGGAGGGCCCGCCGGGGACGGCGCAGGTCCTCGACCACCAGAGCGACCGGTTCCTGCTGCGGGCGGTCGCGCCACGACCGTCGATCCTCGTGTTGGCGGAGAACCACTATCCGGACTGGCGCGTGCGGGTCGACGGCGAGGACGCGGAGCTGCTGCGCGTGAACCACAGTCTCATGGGCGTCGCGCTCGAGCCAGGCGAGCATTCCGTGGAGTTCGCCTTCCGACCCGCCTCGCTCTACCGCGGGCTGTGGATCTCGCTCGCCTCCCTGGCGATCCTGGTGGCCGCCGGGGCCTGGTCGGGCTGGCGGGCGCTGTCCGTCCGGCGGGAATCCGGGGGGGCGGCCGCGCCGGTACCGGCTTCCGCCGAAGCGTGACGCCCGCACCCCGCGCCGGCACCGGCGACGCCTCCCCCTCCCTGCCCCGGCGGGCGAAGGGGCCGCTGGCGCGCGCGGCGTCGTGGACGCTGGTCGCCGCGACGCTCGGATTCGTCGCCTGGGCGTTCTGGGCGGGCTGGCCCCGACTGGCGGGCCACGACTGGGACATCCGACCCGCCGGCCTCGTCGCGAGCACGCTCCTGCTGAGCGTTGTCCTCGCCTCCGCGACGCTCCTGTGGAGCCGCGTCCTCCGGTCCATGGGCGCGCCTGGGGTGCCGGCCCGGACGCTCCTCAGGATCTGGTTCCACTCCAACCTCGCGCGCTACGTCCCGGGCAAGATCTGGCAGTTCGTGGCGGCCGCCGACCTGGCCCGTTCGCGCGGCCTGGCGCCGACGACGATGCTCGTGTCGCTGGTGGTCGCCATGGGCTTCTTCCTCCTCGGCGCGGCCGTCGTCGCGCTCGCCGCCCTGGGCCTGCCTGGCCTGCCCCGCTCCCCCGTGACGGCGGCTGCGGCGGCGCTGGCGGCGCTCGCGTTGGTCCACCCGCGCGCGGTCGCGGCGGCGCTGCGCCTCGTGCCGCGCCGCGCCGCCGACGTCGAATGGCGCGGGACCTGGCTCGGGGGCGCGGCCATCCTGGGGCTCGGGGTCGCCTACTGGATCGCCAACGGCGCGGCCTTCGCGCTCTTCCTGGATTCGGTCGTGGGCACCCCGGCCGGCGCGTTCCGCGCGCTCGTCGGAGCCAACGCGGCGGCGTACCTGGTCGGCTACCTGGTGGTGGTGGCGCCCGCCGGGCTCGGCTTCCGCGAAGCCACGCTCACGGCCCTGCTCGGGGGCATCCTGGGGAGCGGCCTGGGTGACGACCGGGCGCTCGCGCTGGGCGCCGTCGCGGCCCTCGCGAGCCGGCTGTGGATGGTCATCGCGGAGCTCATCGGTGCGGCGGGAGCGCTCGCGCTGGACGCCCCCCGCGAGCGCTAGCGCGCCCGCTTCGCGCGCTCGATTTCGGCGTTCTGCTGCGCGATCAGCTCGCCCAGGATGCCGAAGCCGAACATCAGGAAGCCGACCGTCTCCAGCAGCACTACGAGGTACAGGAACGGCCGGTAGCCGAACGGCGTGGCGATCTCGAGCAGCCGCAGCGCGAACGTCACGACGCCCACGACCACCCCGAGCGACGCCAGGGCGAGTCCGCCCAGGCCGAAGAACGTCATGGGCTTGCGGGCGAAGAAGAGGAAGACCGCGACCGACATCAGGTCCAGGAGGCCGACCAGGATCCTTCCCTTCCCGCCGTACTTGGACACCCCGTGCCGGCGCGGCAGCAGGTCGATGTCGATCTCGGTCGCGCGGTACCCGCGCGCGTGCGCCAGGACGACGAAGAAGCGGTGCCAGTCGTGGCGCAGCGAGAGCTCGTCCAGGATGTCGCGCCGGAACGCCTTCATGGAGTTCATGTCCGACACCGGCACGTCGAAGAGCGCGCGGCCGAGCCCATTGTAGATCCGGGAGACCAGGCCTTTCTCGTAGCGGCCCACCTTGCGGCCGGTGACGATGTCCCACCCCTCGGCCAGCTTGTCGAGGAACCGCGGGATCTCATCGGTGCCGTGCTGGAGGTCGGCGTCGAAGAGGACCAGCCAGCGCGCGTTCGTGGCGGCGGCGGCGGTGAGCAGCGCCTCGGTCTTGCCGAGGTTGCGGCGGTGGCGCAGCAGCCGGAGCGCAGGCCACCGCGACGCCTCCTCGGTGACCAACGCGGCGGTGTGGTCGGTCGAGCCGTCGTCGACCACGACCACCTCGCCCCGGAGCCCGTGCCGGTCGAACGTGGCCCTCAGCTCCGACACCAGGTCGGGCACGTTCTCGGCCTCGTCGAGCGCCGGCACGATCACGCAGAAGTCCGCCGCCGGATGCGTCGCGGGCGCCGCCTCGGAGCCAACGTCGTGCATCAGGTCCAGGGCTCTATCTCTCACGTCAGAGGCTCTTTAGCGTGGGCATGCCGGTACACTAGACCCTCTTGCGCATCCTCGCGGAGAGGATGCCGAGCTGGTCCCTGTACTTCGCCACCGTGCGCCGGGCGATCTGGACGCCCTCCTCCTTGAGGATGTTCACGATCGCCTGGTCCGTGAGCGGCTTCTTCGGATTCTCCTCGTCGACGAGCGTGTGGATCTTCGCCTTGATCCCGCGCGCGCTGACGTCGTCGCCGGAATCGGTGGACAGCCCGCTCGAGAAGAAGAACTTCAGCGGCAGCACGCCGCGCGGGGTCTGCACGAACTTCTCGTTGGTAACGCGCGAGACCGTCGATTCGTGCATGCTGATCACCTCCGCCACCTCGCGGAGGGTCAGCGGCTTGAGGTACTGGACGCCCTTCTCGAAGAACTCGTGCTGCCGGTCGACGATGAAGTTCATGACCTTCAGCAGCGTCTGGCGCCGCTGCTCGATCGCCTGGATCATCCAGTTGGCGCTGGTGAGCTTGTTGGAGATGAACTCCTTGTTCTCGCCCTTGTACTGGTTCTTGTCGCGCGCGACCTCGCGGTAGGCGCGCGACAGCCGCAGCCGCGGCAGGCCGGTGTCGTTCAGGAAGACGTGGTAGCGCCCCTCGATCTTCTCGACCACCAGGTCGGGCGTGATGTAGTTGTCGCCCGGCGCGGCGTACTTCAGCCCGGGCTTGGGGTCCAGCTTGGCGACCGCGTCCGAGGCGTCCTGGACCTCCTTGGGGCTGATCGACAGCTCCTTGGAGATCTCCGACCAGCGGTGGTTGATGAGCTGCTCGTAGTGCTCGCTCACGATGCGGTAGGCGAGCGTGTCCTGCAGGTCCTCGTCGCGCAGCTGCAGGAGGATGCACTCGCGCAGGTCGCGCGCGCCGATGCCGGGCGGGTCGAAGCCCTGCAGGGTCTCCAGCAGCGCGGTCGCCTCCTCGAGGGTGAAGGGCGTGAGCTCCTCCCCCAGTTCTACCGACAATTCCTCGCCTTCCTCCTCGAGCCACCTGTTCAGCGGCTCGAGCACTTCCTCCAGGGAGCAGGACAGATAGCCGGCGTCGTCAATGTTGCCGATGATCTCCTCGCCGAGGACCTGCGTGCGCCGGGTGATCGGCAGGAGCATGAGCTGGTCGTGCAGGTGGTCGGCGAGGTCGCGCGTGTCGACGCGCACCGGCTCGTAGTACTCGGTGGCCTCGTACTCCGCCTTGCGCCCGCCCGCGTCGAACCCGTCCAGGAGGATCTCTTCCCAGTCGATCTCGTCCTCGTCCTTCTCCTCCTTGTCCTTCTCGTTCTGCTCTTCGATGAGGTCGTCGTCGCTCGTGACCGGCTCCTCCAGCTCGAGGAACGGGTTGTTCAGCATCTCCTGTTTGATGTGTTGCTGCAGGTCGAGCAGCGGCATGTAGAGAAGATCCATCGCCTGGTACAGGCGAGGGTTGATCTTCATCTCCTGGCGCATGGTCGCGCTCTGGTACATTCCCGTCTTCATCCCCGTCCCGTTTCAGGAGCCCCGGCTCCGAAGGTCGATTCCTGGATCGGCCCCGCCCCGGCGCTCGTCGCCGCCCGTCGCCTGGGCTCCCGGTACCGCTCGCGCATCCGGGCGGTCAGCGTGGGGCCGAAATAGATTTCGGCAACTTCATCGTTCCAGACCAGCTCGGCCACGGTCCCGCTCTCGCGCACGCGCCCGTCGTACATGATGTAGGCGCGGTCCACGATGTCGAGCGTCTGCTCGACGTTGTGGTCGGTGATCACCACCCCGATGTTGCGGTGGCGGAGGTCGGCCACGATCTGCTGGATGTCGTGCACCGCGATCGGGTCCACGCCCGCGAAGGGCTCGTCCAGCAGCATGAACTTCGGCCGGCTCACGAGCGCCCGCGTGATCTCCAGCCGCCGCCGCTCGCCCCCCGACAGCGAATAGGCCTTCGCCTTGCGCAGGTGCTTGATGGCGAGCTCGTCCAGCAGCGACTCCAGGCGCTCGGAGCGCTCGCGGGAGCCGAGCTGCTGGGTCTCCAGGATCGCCAGGATGTTCTCTTCCACGGTCAGGCGCCGGAAGATCGACGGCTCCTGCGCCAGGTAGCCGATCCCCAGCCGCGCGCGGCGGAACATGGCCATGCGGGTGAGCTCGGTGTCGTCCAGGAACACCTTCCCCGAGTCCGGCCGGATCAACCCCACCATCATGTAGAAGGTCGTCGTCTTCCCGGCCCCGTTCGGGCCGAGAAGGCCCACGATCTCGCCCTGTGACACGTCCAGCGAGACGTCGTGGACGACTTTTCTCTTGCGGTAGGTCTTGGTCAGGTCCACGGCGCGCAGCCTGGACTCGCCGGGCGCTTCGGGCACCGAAAGGGAGGCCCGCCCGGTCGTGCGCGCGGCGTACGCCAGCCGCCTCGCGAACGCGTCGAACTCCGCCTGCACGGCGGCGCGCCGGGGCTCCAGATCCGCCCACGCGTCCGCGGTGAAGCGCACCCGCTCCCAGGCCTCCCCCTCGGGCTCCGGACACGCCAGGCTCCAGTCCGCCAGGCGGGTCAGGACGTGCTCGCGCAGGTAGCGCGAGAACTCGCCGGCTTCCTGGTCGGGGGCCCCCTGCCAGATCGCGCCGTCCCCGGCCGCGGCCGTGCCGGATCGCTGCGACGCCGCGCGCACGGACGCGAGCCATTTGCCGCGGTCGGCGACTCCCTCGGCATCGGCGACGCGCAGCAGCTCCGCGACCGCGAACGTCAGCGACGCGTCGTCCTGCGCGCGCAGGCGCTCGCGCAGCGCGTCGAGACGCACCGGGCGCTGCGGGCCGGTCACCACGGCGCGCCTTCAGGTCGCGCGGCGAGGCTCGGGCGCCCGCGGCCCTCCGCCGCGGCCTCCGGCGCTCTTCCCTCGACCGGCGGGCCTTCGCCCGTGCCCGCGGCCGGGTCCCCCTCCTCCACGGCCGGCTGCGCGCGCGGCGTGCCGTCGGGGGTGAGGTAGACCCCCCGCAGGGTGCCCTCCGCCTGGACCTCGCGCGCCTGCCCCGCGCTGACGAGCATCACGATCCGGCGCGCGATCAGGTAGTTGAGCGTGAAGTCGCCGGGGGTGTCCCCCACGACGTGCGAAAACGCGCTCGCTGGCGTCCCGTGGCCGACCGCCTCAAGACGCTCCAGCACGCGCTCCGCAGAGTCCGCCGCGGCGACCGCGTCCGGCGGACCCTCCCCCGCGGCGCCGGCAGCCGCCGCCGTATCCGCCGCGAAGCGCGCCACGACCGTGTCGCCCATGACCCACTCGTCCGCGTATCCCTCGGGCAGCGCCGCGGCCGCGAGCGAGTCCGCGAGCCGAACGCCGTGCGCGACCCCGACCGCGGTGAGCGTCTCCAGCCGCTCGTCGGGGGACAGCACGTACAGGGAGTCCGCGCGCACCTCGAGGCCCTCCGCGCGCGCGAACACCCGGGGCCCGTCCGCCCCGCCGTCTCCGGCCCGCGGGTCGGGCACCTCCTCGCCGGGCGCGGCGGCCGGCGCGGGAGTCTGCCGTGCCGCGCGGCCGGGGCCGACGCGCAGTTCCGGGGGGGGCTCCGGACGCGGCCGGACGCCCTCGACCTCGCCCGCGCGCCGCCCGGCCGCGCGCCCCGGCGCGTCGGCGGCGAGCTCCGCGGTGTCCGGCGGGGGGGCGGGCGCCGACACGCGCGGAGGCCGGCTGCGCGCCTCGAGCCGCTGCAGCAGCTCGCGCTCGAAGAAGAGGTAGACCTCGGGCGCCTCCAGGTACATGGCCTCTCCCTCGAGCACCGCGTCGCCGAACGCCGACACCTCGCGGATCACCCCCTCGACCGTCAGCGCGTCCACGCGGTCGCCGGACAGGTCGTAGCGCGCGCCGTCGACGCGGGCGTCGCCGTCGATGCGCAGGCGGCCCGACGCGTCGTCGAACTCGAGCGCGCGGCCGGACCCACGCAGATCCATGCCGCGCCGGAACTCCACGCTCCCGACGGCCCGGAAGATGTTGGACCCGACCAAAATGATGGAGTCCGCGTCCACGTCGATGGGCACGCCGTCCGGAGCCGGGGCGCCGAGCGCGCCGGCGGGACCTTCGTCGGCCTCCTCGCGATACAGCGTCGCGTGCGGCCGGCCCGATATGCGCGTCTCCGTGGCGATGCCGGCGCGGTCCCTGCGCTCCATCTGGCTGCCCCGGATCTCCGACCCGGACGCCAGGTCGCGCATCACCACCGAACCGCGCGCGAGCATGAAGCCGTCGCCCGTGCGCCGCTGCAGGTAGTCGGTGCGCAGCTCCTGCACCGAGTCGCGGTACAGGACGTCCCCCTCCAGGCGCACCTCGCGGCGGCTTTCCAGCACCGTCGCGCGCCGGGACTGGATCAGCACGTCCCCGGCGCAGCGGAACGTCACCGGGCCGCCGAACTGCTGCACCACGCCCAGACCCGCGCTCGTGAACTGGTTGAGCGTGCCTCCCTGCACGAGCGTGCAGGTGCGCACCTGGGCGTGGAGGGTCGGCGGGACGAGGGCGGCGAGCGCCACGGCGAGCGCCGCGGCGACCCGGCGGCGGGTCCGTGCAGGTAGGGCGGAGGGCGCGCTGGGCGGCGTCATCAGAACTCGATCTGCACGTTGTCCGCGGACACCGTGTTGACGCGGAGGTTCTCGAATTCGGCGTCCGAGCTGAACCCGCTGCCGCGGGTCGTCCGGCTGCCCTCCTGCATGACGAATGGGACGTCCGCCCAGACGCGGTCCGCGGCCGGGTCGTAGTGCAGTTCCTCGGTGCGGATCGTCCGGCTGCCGCCGTCCGTCACCACCACGGCGTCGCCGCGCGTGACCATCGCCTGCGTGCGGGTGTCCAGCGTGCCCGTGCGCGACCTCACGTGCGCGCGCTCCTGTCCGTCGAGCGAGTACACGCGGAGATCCACGCCGAACAGGTGCACCGAGGTAGAGTCCTCGAAGAAGTAGGCGCTGTCGGCGGCGATGTGCGCTTCGCGCACGCCGTCCACGGTGATCTCGTGCTGGAGCGCGTACATGACCTGGCTAGCGACCATGGCGGGGAGGTCCTCGCCGGTCGGCTCGCTGCCGACGCCGTCGCACGCCCCGAGCGGCAGCGTCAGCGCGACCAGGGCCGCGAGAGCGGCGGCGCGGCGCGCGCTCACGCGACCCCCGCGCGCAGGAGGTCGTGCAGATGGACCATCCCCACCAGCCGGCGGTCCTCGTCGACCACGGGCATCGCCATGATCCCGCGGGTCTCCATCTCGTGGATCGCCGCGGCGCCGAGATCATCCGGGCCGCACACGCGCGGGCTCGAGGTCATCACCTCCGCGACCGGCGTCGCGAGGGGGTCCCGCGAACGCTCCATGAGGCGCGTCAGGTCGCCCGCCGTGACGACCCCGGCGAGGCGCCCGTCCGCGCCCAGCACAGCGACGGTGCCCCGGCGGCGCGCGAGCAGCACGACGCACCGCGGCATGCCGCCGTCGACGCCCAGCGCGGGCAGATCCTCGGTCTCCATCACGTCCGCCACGCGGATGCGCAGCTTGCGCCCGAGCGCGCCGCCGGGATGGATGCGCGCGAAATCCTCGCGGTCGAAGCCGTTCTGGCGCAGCAGCGCGACCGCGAGCGCGTCGCCCAGCGCGAGCGTGACCGTGGTCGACGTGGTCGGCGCCAGGTCCAGCGGACACGCCTCCTCCGCGACGCCGCAGTCCAGCACCGCCGTCGCGGCCTTCGCCAGCGTCGAGCGGGCGCCGCCCGTCATCGCGACCACCGGCACGCCGAACCGGACGAGGTGCGCGACGAGGTCCATGAGCTCGGCCGACTCGCCGCTCTTCGACAGCACGAGCGCGACGTCGTCGGAGCCCACGATGCCCAGGTCCCCGTGCAGGCTCTCCACCGGATGCAGGAAGAACGCGGGCGTGCCGGTGGAGGTGAGGGTCGAGGCGATCTTGCGCCCGATGACGCCGCTCTTGCCGATCCCCGACACGATGACGCGGCCGCCGGCGCGGGCGATCAGGCGGACCGCCTCCTCGAAGGGGGCGCCCAGGCGATCGGCCAGGGCCTCCAGCGCGCGCGCCTCGGCCCGGATCACCGCGCGCCCGGCCTCCAGCGGCTCCCCGTCGCCGCGCGCGGGCGACGCGGCCGGCCCGGGCGCGCTCCCCGGCGGGCTCGCGACGTCACCCCGCACGGGTCACCTCCCGCCGAGCCGCGGGGGTCCGGGCGCGCTCGTACGCCGCGAGGGCGTCCGCGAGCTCGCCGCGGGCTTCGAGCAGCGCCTCCGCGAATTCCCTCACGGCGCCCCGCCCGCCGGCCGACGCGGTGCGCCAGCCGGCGATCGCCAGGACCTCGGGGACCGCGTCGGCGACCGTCACCGGCAGGCCCGCCCGGCGCAGCAGCGGCAGGTCGGCCAGGTCGTCCCCCACGACCGCGACGTCGGCCCAGTCGAGGCCGTGGCCTTCGAGGATCCGCTCGGCCGCCTCCAGCTTGTGGCCGGCCTCCACCTGGTGCGCGGGAACGTCGAGCTCGCGCGCCCGCGCGCTCGTCGCGGGCGACGGCCGGCCGCTCAGGAGCTCCACGGCGATGCCCGCCTCGACGAGCAGCCGGATCCCGAGCCCGTCGCGGATGTCGAAGCGCTTGAACTCCAGCGGCGCTTCGGCCCCCGCCGCGGCCCCGGGTCCGGTCGCGGCGGCGCCGAGGTACAGGCCGTTGTCGGTCAGCACGCCGTCCACGTCGAGGAGGGCGAGCCGGACCCTGCGGGCCAGGTCGGGGGCGATCGCGGGTTCGCGAGCCGCGTCAGACACCGGCGACCTCCCCGGCGTGCGCCGCGTGTGCGCGCGCGCCGCCGAGCGCCTCACGGACCGCGAGGACGTCGCGCAGGAGCGGCCGGAGCCGGTCCAGCGGAAGCATCGTCGCGGCATCGGACGGCGCCCGTCGCGGCTCCGGGTGGACCTCCAGGAACAGCCCGTCGATCCCCGCCGCGGCCGCCGCGCGGACCAGCGTGGGGGTGTGGCGGGGATCGCCGCCGCTGGCCCCGTCGGCGCGCCCGGGGCGCTGCACGGCGTGCGTGCCGTCGAAGACGACCGGCGCGCCGGTCGCGTCGCGCAGGCGGCCGAACGCGCGCATGTCGACCACCAGGTCGCCGTACCCGAAGAAGGTGCCGCGTTCGGTCACCGCGACGCCGGCGGCCCCCGCGGCGCGCGCCTTGTCGGCCGCCCCGGACATCTCCTCGGGGGCCATCCACTGGCCCTTCTTGAGGTTGACCGGCCGGCCGGTCGCGGCCACGGCTTCGATCAGGTCGGTCTGGCGGCACAGGAACGCGGGGATCTGCAGCGCCGCGCAGACCTCCGCGGCGGAAGCCGCCTGCGCGGGCTCGTGGACGTCGGTCAGCACCGGCAGGCCGGTCGCCCGCGACACCGCCTGGAGGCGCTCCAGGCCCGCGTCCAGGCCCGGGCCGCGCGCGCCATCCGCACGGCTGCGGTTGGCCTTGTCGAAGGAGGCCTTGAAGATGACCGGCAGCGCGAGATCCGCCGATAGCGCCGCGAGCGCCTCGCCGACGCGCAGGTTGAGCGCATCGTCCTCCAGCAGGCATGGGCCCGCGATGAGGAAGAAGGGCGCGTCGGCCGCGAACAGACCCCGCACCGATGCGTTCATCCGGCCGGCGCTGGCTTTGCCGCGGGCGCGCTCGCGCCGTTGCCGGCTCTGCGCCGCTCGGAACCCGAGCGCGCGGCTTCCGAGCCGGCGTCCGCCGCGACCGCGTCGCGCCGTTCCAGCGCTGCTCGCACGAACGCCGCGAACAGGGGGTGGGCACGCATCGGGCGCGACTTCAGCTCGGGGTGGAACTGGCAGCCGATGAACCACGCGTGGTCGGGCAGCTCGCCCATCTCCACCAGGTTGCCGTCCGGCGAGAGTCCGCTGAAGGAGAATCCCTCTCGCTCCAGCACGTCGCGGTAGTCGTTGTTGACCTCGTAGCGGTGGCGGTGCCGCTCGCTGATCTCCGGGGTGCCGTAGATCGCCTCCACGCGCGAACCGGGCTTCAGGCGGCACGGATACGCGCCCAGGCGCATGGTACCGCCCATGTCGGTGACCTGGCGCTGCGAGTCCATCATGCAGATCACGGGATCGCCCGCGTCCCGGATGAACTCGACCGAGTGCGATGCCTCCAGGCCGCACACGTTGCGGGCGTACTCGATCACCGCGCACTGCAGGCCGAGGCAGATGCCGAAGAAGGGCAGGTCGTTCTCGCGCGCGTATCGGATCGCCTCGAGCATCCCCTCCACGCCCCGGACGCCGAAACCGCCGGGGATCAGCAGGCCGTCGTAGGCCGCGATGCGCTCCCCGCCGGACACGCTGCGATCCTCGAAGTCCTCGCTCGACAGCCAGTCGACGTCGACCCCGACGGCGTTGTGGATGCCGCCGTGGATCAGCGCCTCGCCGACCGACTTGTAGGAGTCCGGCAGCGCGGTGTATTTGCCCACGACGGCGATCCGGACGGTCCCGTGCGCCGGCTCCGCAATACGCGCGACCATCCGCTTCCACCCCCCCATCTCCGGGTCGGGCAGGCCGGCGAGCCCGAGCTTCGACAGGACCAGCTCGGAGAGCCGCTGGCGCTCCAGCTCCAGCGGGACCTCGTAGATCGTCTCGACGTCGCGCGCCTCGATCACCGCGGCGGCATCCACGTTGGTGAAGAGCGCGATCTTGCGGCGCAGCTCGGGCGACAGCGGACGGTCGGTCCGGCAGATCAGGACGTCGGGCTGGATGCCGATTTCCATGAGCTCGCGCACCGAGTGCTGCGTGGGCTTGGTCTTGAGTTCGCCCGCGGCGGCGATGTAGGGGATCAGCGTGAGGTGCATGAAGAGCGTGTGCTCGCGCCCCACGTCCTGGCGGAACTGCCGGATCGCCTCGAGGAACGGCAGCGACTCTATGTCGCCGACCGTGCCGCCGATTTCCGTGATCACGACGTCGTGGTTGGTGGCCAGGCGGCGGATCGCCGACTTGATCTCGTCGGTGATGTGCGGGATCACCTGGACGGTAGCGCCGAGGTAGTCGCCGCGCCGTTCCTTGGTGATGACGTCCTGGTAGATCCGGCCGGTCGTGATGTTGTTCGCCTGGGACAGCGACTCGTCGATGAAGCGCTCGTAGTGGCCCAGGTCCAGGTCGGTCTCGGCGCCGTCGTCCGTGACGAAGACCTCGCCGTGCTGGAAGGGCGACAGGGTGCCGGGATCGACGTTGATGTAGGGGTCGAACTTCTGGATGGTGACGCGCAGCCCGCGCGCGACGAGGAGGCGGCCCAACGAGGCGGCGGTGATCCCCTTCCCGAGCGACGACACCACGCCCCCGGTGACGAAGATGTACTTGGTCGGCCGCCCTTCGTGTTCGCTCATTCCCCTCGCCCCCCCGTCGAGTTCGGTATCCGGCGCGGCCGTCGCCGCGTCCATTGCCCGCTATGCGGTCGCCTGCCCGCCGCCGCGACCCGCGCCGGCCCGTCCCTCGCGCTCCACGCGCTCGCGCGCGCGGCGCAGGTCCTCCTCCGTGTCTACCCCGCCGTCCGCGTCAGGAACCACGCCGACCCCGATCCCGAACCCGGCCGCCAGAGGCCGGAGTTGCTCCAGCCGCTCGACCGTCTCGAGCGGCGCCGGAGGCAGCGCCGCCCAGCGCGCGAGCACCGCCGGCGTATAGGCGTAGACGCCCACGTGGCGCAGGTAGCCGTCGCCACGCAGATCCGCGGCGGACGGCGGTCGGTCCCTGGGGTGGGGTATGGGAGCCCGCGAGAAGTAGAGCGCACGGCCGCGTGCGTCGCGGACCAGCTTCACCACGGCCGGATCGCGCCAGGCTGATTCCGTCCGGACGGGCGTCGCCACCGTCCCCACGTCCCACCCCGACCGAACCGCGTCGAGCGCCGCGCGCATGGCGTCGGCGCCCACGAACGGCTCGTCCCCCTGGACGTTCACCACGACCTCGGCGGCCGGTGCGCGCCGGGCGACCGCCTCGGCCACCCTGTGCGTGCCGGACGGCTGGGTCCGGTTCGTCAGCTCCACGTCGGCGCCCACGGCGCGGCACGCGTCGGCGATTTCGTCGCTGTCGGTCGCGACCAGCACGGCATCGGCGACGCCCAGCTCGGAGACGCGCCGCCAGACGCGGACGATCAGCGGGCCGCCGCCCAGGTCGAGGAGCGGCTTGCGCGGCAAGCGTTGGGAGGCCAACCGCGCCGGGATCACGGCGAGCACCGTCATGCCCACCCGAGGCCCGCTCCCGGACGGATGATCGCCCGCTGCGGACGGCGGGCGAGGGCGCGCCGCCATGCAAAATTCACGCCCGAAAGGTAGGGACCGGCGCACGACGGGACAAGCGCGACGGTGGCGAGGGAGCGGGCTCGGACCGCTGCGGGCCCTGGCCCGGCCCTAGCAGGTCGCTGAGAAAGGGGAGTCCGAGGCGGGCGCGGCAGTCGTGGTCGCTGGGCCGGGCCTCGGGCGGGGCGGCACGCTCCAACGCGGCTCGCTCCCTTTCTTCAGCGACCTGCTAGAACGGCAGATCGACCCCGAAATCGACGACCACGTCCTCTCCGAAGTCGGTCGGATCGGTGCTCACGCGCGCCCAGCCGAGCGACGTGCGGACGCGCAGGCCGACGTTCTGGTCGAGCGAATCGTCCCCGCCCGCGGCCCACGCGCCGCCGAAGATGTGAACCAGCTCCAGCTCGGGCAGCCCGAACAGCGGCACCACGACGGGAATCGGAACGCCGTACCCGGTCTCCACCAGGATCACGCGGTCCCCCTGGCGCTCGGCGTCCTCCAGCGTGGGCAGCGTACCGGGCCCTCCGACGTGACTCCACCGGCGCAGCGGCAGCGCGTCTCCGCCGAGGGGTGCCTGCACGTGCCAGCGCGCGCGCAGGCGGTGATCCCGGAGCGCCGGCGATGCCCAGGAGCCGTCCACGGTCACCCTCGTGAAGGTCTCCTCGGAGACGAACAGCGCGCGCACCGCCGCGGTGTCCAGCATCGGACACGTGTCGGGCGCGCAGCTGATCGGGCCGTTCCCCGTGGGAGCGCCGACCTCGATCTCCAGCGCGAAGTCGAGCGCGCTTTCCGCGCGCGCCCAGCGCGCGTCCACGCCGAGCAGGCCGCTGGCCACGGCCGCGGCGACCACCGGGCGGTTCGGACGCACGGGATCTCCCGACTCGAATAGCGTCCACGGGTCCCCGGCGCGCAGGCGGCGCGCGTCCTCGCGCCGCGCCTCGAGGGACGGCGTCACCAGCCAGTGCCCCGGGGAGCGCTCCAGCTCCAGGCGCGCCCAGTACCGGTCGGACCGGTGGTAGTCGCGCATGTCGTTGCCGAACGCCAGGAACGCGAACGAGTTGGTGAAGTCGCCGCGGATCCATCGGTCGGCGGTGCGGGTCGCGCGCTCGGCGCCCAGGCGCAGCCGGGTGCGGCCGCGCGCGAGCTCGAGGAACCCGCCCCCGTCCCACTCCCCGCGTTCCGAGCGGTAGACGACCCTCCCTGCGACGGTCGGACGCAGCCGCCCGAGCGCCGGCAGCAGCCAACTCGCGCCCACGGGCACGCTGAGCCCGTCGACGCGGTCGTAGGTCGGCCGCCCCAGGCCGTACAGGCCGTCCGGCCGGAAGGCTCCCTGGTGCTCGAGGCCGACGATCACGTACAGGTCGCCCTCCCGGTCGACGCGGTAGGGGGCCAGCGGGTGGTCGCGCACGCGGCCGGTGATGTCCGCGAGGTCCGACGGATAGAAGCCGCCGCCGAGGTTCCACACCGCTCCGTCGATGCGGCCGGTGGGCCGCACGAACACGTTGGCGTCCACGGCCACGACGTCGCCCGTCACCGCGCCGGCGATCGAGAAGCGGGCGCGCAGCACCAGGATCGGGCCGGCCATCGCTTCGCCCGGCGCGAGCGTCGTGTCGGACGTCAGCAGCGTGTAGCCGCCCTCCGCGATGAAACGCAGGAGCCAGGAGTCGAGGTCGGGGTCGCCCGCGCCGCGCAGGCGCACCTGGGCCTGCCCCTGCGCCGATCCGGCGAGCGCCGCGGCCGCGCACGCGGCCAGCAGGCCGGCCCGCAGCCACCGGGTCCGCGCGCGTCCGCACGCACGCGCGGGCTTCACGCGGCGCTCAGGCGGAGAAAGTTGGCGAGCAGATCCTTGCCGTGGGTGCTGGCGATGGATTCCGGGTGGAACTGGACGCCCCACACCGGATGCTCCCTGTGACGCAGCCCCTGGATCTCGTGGGTCCAGCCCTCCTCGCCGGTCCACGCGATCACCTCGAGCCCGGCGGGAAGCGAGTCGCGCGCGACGATGAGCGAATGGTAGCGGGTCGCCTCCATCGGGCTGGGCAACCCCTCGAAGATGTCGACGCCCGTGTGCTCGACCGGGGAGACCTTGCCGTGCATGGGACGGTCGGCGCGCACGACCTCGCCGCCGTACGCCGCGGCGATCGCCTGGTGGCCCAGGCAGACCCCCAGCAGCGGGATCGTCGCGCCGAAGCGGCGCACGGCCTCCACGCTCACGCCCGCCTCGGCCGGCGTGCACGGGCCCGGCGAAATCACGATGCGCTCCGGCGCCATGGCCTCGATCCCGTCCGCGTCGATGTCGTCGTTCCGGCGCACGGTCATTTCGGCGCCGAGCTCGCCCAGGTACTGATAGAGGTTCCAGGTGAAGGAATCGTAGTTGTCGATCAGCAGAAGCACGCCGGTCTCCTCGATTGCGGCTGCCTCCCGGATCCGCGCCGTGCGGCCACGCATGCGCCGCAAGGGCATCGCCGCGCGCAAGCTAAAGCCCGTGTGAGCGCCCTACAACCGGCGGACTGCATCTTCACACCCATGACTCGCGTCGGCTACGCGCGCGGATGATAGCGGCGGTGCACGTCCTTCAGGTGCTCGCGGTCCAGGTGGGTGTAGATCTGCGTCGTGGCGATGTCGGCGTGCCCGAGCAGCTCCTGCACCGAGGCCAGATCCGCTCCCCCCTCCAGGAGGTGGGTGGCGAACGAATGCCGCAGCGTATGCGGGCTCACCCTGCGCCGGATGCGCGCCGCCTCGCAGCGCTTGCGCAGGATCTTCCAGACGCCCATGCGGCTCAGGGGGCCTCCGCGCCCGTTCAGGAACAGGCGCCCGGCGCCGGCGCCCTTCTCCAGCGCGGGCCGCGTTTCCCTCAGGTACACCCTGAGCGCGCGCGCCGCCGAGCGGCCGAGCGGGACCAGACGCTCCCTGGCGCCCTTCCCGAACACCCGCGCGAAGCCCGCGTCCAGGTCCACATCGCGCACGCGCGCGCCGGTGATCTCGCTCACGCGCGTGCCGGACGCGTACGCGAACTCGAGCAGCGCGGTGTCGCGCCAGTACAGCCGGTCGGCGATGTCGCCGGCCTCCAGCAGGCGCACCACCTCCGCGCGGCCCAGGACGTTCGGCAGGCGCCGCCCCAGGCGGGGAGAATCAAGCGTCTCGGTGGGGTCGGCGTCGACCAGCTCCTCGCCGATGAGCCAGGCGTAGTAGGTCCGCATGCTCGAGAGCGCGCGCCGGATGGTGCTGGCCGCCAGGCCGCGGTCCTTGAGGTGGTAGGCGAACTCGCGCAGGTCCTCGGCGCCGGCGGACCCCGGACCGGGCCGGCCCCGCGCCGCGAGGAAGGCCGCCAGCCGCTCCACCTCGCGGACGTAGGCGCGCACGGTGCGCTCCGACAGCCCGCGCTCCAGCGTGAGGTGGTCCCCGAAGTCGCGCGCGCGAAACGCGTCGGGCGCCCCGTTCACGCGTCGCGGCGGGTGCGGATCCACCACAGCGCGAGCAGCAGCACGACCGCCGCGGTGACCCACGCCAGCGGCGCGTCCACGCGCCTCATCAGCGCGCGCACCTCGTCCCAGTTGTCGCCGGTGCCGGCGCCGAGCCAGACGAGCGCGCCGTACCACAGCAGCGACGCGGCGGCGATGGGCGCGATCACCAAGGGGGGGCGCAGGCCGCTGACCCCGGCGAACACGGGCACGAGCGCCCGCACGCCCGGCAGGAACCGGCTGAAGAACAGCGCGGGCGCGCCCCAGCGGCCGTAGAAGCGGGCGATCCTCGCCAGTTGGCCCTGGTTGAGCAGGTGGCGGCCGGGCCCGTCGGTGAAGAGGCGCAGGCCGTACCGGGCGGCGACGAAATAGACCCCGACCGCGCCGGCCACGTTCGCCACCCAGGTCGCGAGCAGGACCAGCCAGGGATTCGCCTGGCCCGTCCCCGCCAGGAAGGCGCCGAACAGGACGACGGTATCGGCGGGAACGGGGGGAAACACGTTCTCGATCGCGGCCCCGGCGGCGAGCACCAGGTAGGTGGCGAGCGCCGGCAGCTCGGCCAGGCGCTCGAGGAGCGCGTCGAGGTCCATCGCTCTCAGCTCACCGGGGGGTGCCCGACGCCGGGCCCCGCCGCGGCGGCGGCGTCAGTCCTCGTCCCAGCGCCGCAGCACGACGCAGGCGTTGTGGCCGCCGAAGCCGAACGAGTTGCTGATCGCCGCCCGGACCGGACGCTCGCGCACGCCGTCGTGGGCGTAGTCCAGGTCGCACGCCGGATCGGCCTCGGTGAAGTTGATCGTCGGCGGGATCACGGCGTTCTGGCAGACCAGCGCGCAGATCACGGCCTCCACCGCCCCGGCGGCCCCCAGGGTATGGCCGGTCATCGACTTCGTGGAGCCCACTACGAGCTCGTACGCGTGATCGCCGAACACCGCCTTGATCGCCAGCGTCTCGTTCAGGTCGTTGGCGGGCGTCGAGGTGCCGTGCGCGTTCACGTAGTCGATCTGCGCGGGCTCGAGCCCGGCGTCGTCGAGCGCGCCGCGCATCGCCAGCTGTGCCCCCGCGCCGCCGGGCGCAGGCGCGGTGAGGTGGTGCGCGTCCGCGGTCTGGCCGAACCCGGCGACCTCGCCCAGGATGCGCGCGCCGCGCGCGCGCGCGTGCTCCAGCGTTTCCAGGATCACGGCCCCCGCGCCCTCGCCCAGCACGAAACCGTCGCGGGTCGCGTCGAACGGCCGGCTGGCCGTCTGCGGCGATTCGTTGCGCGTGGACAGCGCGTGCATGGCCGCGAAGCCGGCCAACGTCATCGGGGTGACGGTGGCCTCGGCGCCGCCGGCGATCATCGCGTCGGCCTCGCCGCGCTGGAGCACGCGCACGGCGTCGCCGATCGCGTGGGCGCTCGAGGCGCACGCCGACACGGTGGCGTAGTTGGGCCCGCGCAGACCGTGGCGCATGGATACCAGGCCGGAGGCGATGTCCAGGATGAACATCGGGATGAAGAAGGGGCTGATCCGCTTCGGTCCACGCTCGAACATCGTCCGGGCCTGGTCCTCGAAGGTACCGATGCCTCCGATGCCGCTGCCGATGATGACCCCGACGCGGTCCGTGTCGAGGCCTTCGAAGGACAGCAGATCCGACTGCTCCAGGGCCTGGTCGGAGGCGGCGATGGCGAACTGCGCGAAGCGGTCCGTCCGCCGGACCTCCTTGCGGTCCAGGTGGTCCGCCGGGTCGAAGTCCTTGACCTCGCAGGCGAAGCGCACGCTGAACCCGTCGTGGGCGTCGAACTGGGTGATGGGAGCGCCACCGCTGCGACCCTCCAGCAGCGCCGCCCAGGTGTCCCGGACGGTGTTTCCGATCGGGGTAACGAGACCCAGGCCGGTGATGACGACCCTGTTCCTCTCGGCCACCTTCGTCCCCCGCGGCGAACGCCCGCTCAGGCGTCCTGGTGCTCGTTGAGGTAGGCGATCGCGTCGCCGACCGTCTGGAGCTTCTCCGCCTCCTCGTCGGGGATGTCGACGCCGAACTCCTCCTCGAACGCCATGACCAGCTCGACGATGTCCAGCGAGTCGGCCCCGAGGTCCTCGACGAAGGAGGCGTCCTTGGTGACCTTCTCGGGCTCGACGCCGAGCTCGTTCACGATGATCTCCTTGATGCGCGCGTCCGTGCCGTCCGCCATCTTGGCTCCTCTTTCGTGATCCGTGTACGTCCTACATCACCATGCCGCCGTCCACCACGAGCACCTGCCCCGTGATGTACGCGGCGCCGGGGCCCGCGAGAAAGCGGACGACCGGCGCCACGTCGGCCGCCGTACCGAGCCGACCGAGGGCGATCCGCGCCGCCAGCGCCCCCCGGACCTCCTCCGGCAACCGCGCGGTCATCTCCGTCTCGATGTATCCCGGAGCGACGGCGTTGCAGAGGATGTTGCGGGAAGCCAGCTCCTGGGCGACCGACTTGGTCAAGCCGATCAGGCCGGCCTTGGAAGCGGCATAGTTGGCCTGGCCCTTGTTGCCCGTCAACCCCACGACGCTGGCGATGTTCACGATGCGCCCCTCGCGCCTGCGCAGCATCCCCCTGGCGGCCGCGCGCATGGTGTGGAAGGCGCCCCGCAAATTCGTGTCCAGCACCCGGTCCCAGTCCTCGTCGCTGAGCCGCAGGAGGAGGTTGTCGGCGGTCACCCCGGCGTTGTTCACGAGCGCGTACGGCGGGCCCAGCCGCTCCTCCACCGCGTCCATCAGCGCGCCCACCGAATCGGGGTCACCGACGTCGCACGCGAAGGCGGCGTGCCCGTCCCCCGGAAGCGCCCCGGCGGCCGCTTCGGCGCTCTGCGGGGAGCGCCCGACCACCGCCACCGCGGCGCCCGCGCGCGCCAGCTCCGCCGCGATCTCGGCGCCGATCCCGCGCGTGGCGCCGGTCACGATCGCGACCCGCCCGGACAGCTCCACTAGCAGGTCGCTGAGGACGAAAGCGCCCGCTCCACGGCTTCGGCGGTGCCGACCGCGGAACCGTCAGCGTTCCGGTCGATGCGGCGCAGCAGTCCCGTCAGCACGTTCCCCGGCCCGACCTCGACGAAGCGCGCGACCCCGAGCGACCGGAGCCGCCGGATGCCGTCCGCCCAGCGGACCGGACTCGTGAGCTGCTCCACGAGCAGGCGCTTGGCCGCGGCCGCCTCCGATACCGGCTCGGCGGTCACGTTCGAGACGATGGGGAAGTCCGGCGGGTGGAACTCGACATCCTCCAGCGCGGCCTCGAGGCGCGCGGCGGCGGGCGCCATGAGCGGGCTGTGGAACGCCCCCGAGACGTTCAGCGGCAGTGCCTTCCGGGCGCCCGCCTCGAGCGCGGCTTCGCGCGCGCGCTCCACGGCGCCGACCTCGCCGCTGATCACGACCTGCCCGGGCGCGTTGAAGTTGGCCGGCACGACCACGCCGTGCGCGCCGACGCCGGCGCACACCGCCCGCACGGCGTCGTCATCCAGCCCGATCACGGCGGCCATCGTCCCGGGGCGTTCCAGTCCCGCGGCGTGCATCGCCTCTCCGCGCCGGCGCACGAGCCGCACCGCGTCCGCGAAGGAGAGCGTTCCGGCGGCCACGTGCGCTGTGAACTCGCCGAGCGAGTGGCCGGCGGCATAGGCGACGCCGTCCAGCGCGGTGCGCAGCACGCGGTACGCCGCTACGGAGTGGACCAGGATCGCCGGCTGCGCGTTCAGGGTCGCGGTGAGATCGTCCTCGGGACCCTCCCACAGCGTGCGCGACAGCGGAGCCCCGAGCGCCTCGTCGGCCTCCTCGAAGGTTTCGCGCGCGCGCGGGAACGCGTCGGCGAGGTCGCGCCCCATGCCCACGAACTGCGACCCCTGCCCCGGAAAGAGCAGCGCTACCATCGGATCACCATCGCGCCCCACGTGAAACCGGCGCCGAACGCGACCAGGAGGACGTAGTCGCCCGCCTGGATGAGACCCTGCTCCGCCGCCTCGTCCAGCGCGATCGGGACCGTCGCGGAGCTCATGTTCCCGTACCGGTCCACGTTGACGTAGACCTTGTCCATGGGGATGTCCGCGTAGCGCGCGGTCGCCTCGATGATGCGGATGTTGGCCTGATGCGGGACCATGAGCGCGATGTCCTTGCCGGTGAGCCCGGCGCGCATCAGGGCCTGGTTGGCCGCCTCGGCCATCGACCGTACGGCGTTCTTGAACACCTCCCGCCCCGCCATCCTGAGCAGGTGGTCCCCCGACTCCAGGACCGCGGCGTCGAACGGGATCACGGCGCCGCCCGCGGGCCGGTAGAGCAGGTCCGCCAGGCGCCCGTCGGCGCGGTTGAACGAGGACAGGATGCCGCGCCCGTTCTCGGCGCGGCGCACGAGCGCGGCGCCCGCGCCGTCGCCGAACAGGACGCAGGTCTTGCGGTCGGTCCAGTCCACGATCGCCGACATCTTCTCGGTGGACACGACGAGCACCAGGTCCGCGCGATCGGCGGTCACGTGCGCCTCGGCCGTGCTCAGGCCGTACAGGAACCCGGTGCACGCTGCCGACAGGTCCATCGCCGCCGCGTTCTCGGCCCCCAGCAGCGCTTGCATGTCGCACGCGGTGGAGGGCAGCAGGCGGTCGGGCGTCGCGGTGGTGACCAGGATCAGGTCGATCTCGCCGGGCGCGACGCCCGCCTTCTCCATCGCCACGCGGCTCGCGCGCGCGCCCATCTCCGCCACCCCCATGTCGGCGTCGGCGATGCGCCGCTCGCGGATCCCGGTCCGCTCGCGGATCCATTCGTCCGACGTGTCGACCAGGCGCTCCAGTTCCTCGTTGGTCAGCACGCGCTCGGGCAGGTATCTGCCGGTCGCCGCGATCTCGGCGGTCGGCTTCGGCTTCTTCATGTGTCCTCCGTGACCGTCACGGCGGGCGTCGCCCGGAGGGCGATCTCGCGCCGGATGTGGCCGACCACGTCCGACTCGACCGACTGGATCGCGACCCCGATCGCGCTCCGGATCGCGCGCGGCGGCGACCCCCCGTGACAGATGATCGAGACGCCGTTCACTCCTAGCAGGGGTGCGCCACCCGCCTCGGTGTAGTCGAGAATGCGCGTGACGTCGCGTACCGCGCCGGGGTCCGCGTCCGGGAACCGCTCGCGGATCAGGCCCCCGACGAAGGCGGCGACCGCCTCGTAGAACTTGAGCAGAACGTTGCCCGCGAAGCCGTCCGTGACCAGGACGTCGCAGCTGCCGGTGATGACGTCGCGGCCCTCGATGTTGCCGACGAAGTTGAGCTCGCTGTCGCGCAGCAGCTCGTGCGCCGCGACGGCGCGCTCGTCGCCCTTCTCCGGCTCCTCCCCGATGTTGAGTAGGCCGACGCGTGGGCGCTCGCGGCCGAGCACGTCCTGCGCGTAGATGGCACCGAGCCTGCCGAACTGGAGTAGCTGACGCGGCTTGCAGTCCACGTTGGCGCCCGCGTCGAGCATCACGAGGGACTTCCCGGCCGTGGGCAGGACGGTGGCCACGCTGGGGCGGTCCACGCCCTCCACGGGCCGCAGCAGGAGCATCGAGCTGGCCATCACGGCTCCCGTCGAGCCGGCGCTGATGAAGGCGTCCGCGTCCCCTTCACCGACCAGCCGCAGGCCCACGACCATCGAGGAGTCCGGCTTGCGGCGCAGCACCGTGGCGGGGGAATCCGTGGGCTCCACGCGCGTGGGGGCGTCGACGATCTGGACGCGCCCCGCGAGCGCTCCCGCATCCTGGGCCGCCAGCTCCCGCCGAACGGCGTCCGCGGCGCCCACCAGCACGACGACGAAATCGCCGGAGGCCTCGCGCAGGGCGGCGAGCGCGCCGGCGACTTCGGTTCGCGGATGGTCGTCCGACCCCTGCGCGTCAAGGACGATGCGCATGCGGCGTGACCGGTGCGTGTTTACGGCCGGCAGGCGTCCGGGCTAGAACTCTGCGACCTCGAGAACCGCGCGACCCCTGTACTGCCCGCAGTTCGGGCACACGCGGTGCGGCAGTTTCGGGTCGCCGCAGTTGTCGCAAGCGACGGTGCAGGGGTTTTCGGCCCTGTGGTGCCCGCGCCGCTTACGCTTTCTCTGCTTCGATACCTTCTTCTTCGGAACGGCCATCGGCCACCTCGTCGTTCATTTGGGAGGCCTGCTCGCCGGCGAACGCGAGGAGCGGTCCCCAGCGCTGGTCGGCCGCCTTCGCCTCGCACCCGCAGTCTTCCTCGTTCCGGTCTGCGCCACAGTGCGGGCACAGACCCCTGCACGCGGCGTCGCACTCCAGAAACGCCGGCGCCGCGAGCAGCCACTGCTCCCGCACCGCCGGCCAGAGGTCGAGCGTCGAACCCCGCTCCGGCAGCGTGTAGGAGTCGGGGTCGTCCGGCTCGGCGTCCCTCCGGTACACGATCGAGACGTCCTCGCGGACCCTTTCCCGCGCCGGCCCGAGGCAGCGCCGGCACTCGCCCTCCACCACCCCCTCGACCTCGCCCCGGGCCACGATATCGCTCCCGGCGGGCCGCACGTCCAGACGAACCCGCAGCGGGCCGGCCGGGAGCGCCTCGGCGCCGTCCCGGTCGACCGCGCGGACGTCCAGTTCGGCGTCGATCTCGAGGCCACCCGTGCGGAACAGGCGGCCCAGGTCGACAGTGAGCATAGTCGGCAAAACTCGCCCAAGCGCCGGCGAGTGTCAACCGCGCGCCGGGCCCCTCGCGGTACCGAATCCGGCCCTCAGGACGCGCTCGCGAGCCGCTCCGCCTCGGAGAAGAAGAACGCCACCTCGCGCGCGGCGTTGTCAACGGAATCCGACGCGTGGATGGCGTTGCGCTCCTTGGACTCGGCGAAGTCCGCGCGAATCGTCCCGGCGTCGGCCTCCGCGGGATCGGTCGCGCCGATCACCGCGCGCAGCCGCGCCACGGCGTCCTCGCGCTCGAGCGCGACGGGTACCACGGGGCCGGAGGTCATGAACGCGACCAGCGACTCGTAGAACGGCCGGTCGCGGTGGATCTCGTAGAACGCCCGCGCTTGCGCCTCGGTGAGGCGCAGGAGCCGCAGCGCGCGGATCCGAAAACCGTCGTCCTGCAGGCGCGCGAGGATGGCCCCCTCGTGCCTGCCGCAGGCGTCGGGCTTGATGATCGCCAGGGTCGTCTGCATGGGTCGCTCAGCGGGCGAAGAGGTTGCGTAGTATGTCGGTGCGCGTGAGCACGCCCGCGAGGCGGCCCTCCCGCACTACCGGTACCTGCTCCACGTGCTTGTTGATCATCATGTTGGCCACGTCGGTCACCGCGAGGTCCACGGGAACGCACAGCACCGACCGGCTCATGATGTCGCGCACGCTCCCGGTGCGGTCCGGCTCCCGTTCCCGGCCGAGCTGCGGCAACAGCGCCTGCAGCACGTCCCGGCTGCTGATCATCCCGAGCACCTCGCCCTTGTCGCCCACGACGGGGATCGCGCGCACGTGCCCATCCAGCATGCTCTCGACCGCGGCCCGCAGCGGCGCGTCGGCGGGAACGCTGGGGTAGTCGCGGGTCATCAAGTCGCCCGCGGTCAGGTGCGGGCGCACCGGCAGCTCGGTGCCGGCGAGGAGCTCCACGACCCGGGCGGCGTCCGGCGCCGCCCTCAGCGCCGGCGCGACCTCGGGGTCGGCGAGGGCGCGCGCGAGGGCGGACACCGCCTGCAGGTGCAGCGCCGACGCGTCCGGGGGCGCGACCACCAGGATCACGACGCCCGCCCGCCCCGCGGCCGTGGGCCCGGGGACCGGGTCCTCCAGCACCGCCAGGGCCAGGCCCAGCCGGCGCGCAGCGGGGGTCCGGTAGTGCGGCAGCGCGACGCCCCCCTCCACGTTCACGACGTCGCGGTTGGAGCCCTCCCGGATGCGCTCCCGGAGCGCCTCGGCGTCTTCCAGGTCGCCTGCGGCCTCCAGCACGTCCACGAGCGCGAGCGCGGCGTCCAGCACCGAACTCGCGGCCACGCCGACCCGGACGCGGTCCTCGCTCAGCAGCTCCGCGAGCCTCATCAGCGCGCGCCTCGTCGTCCGCGGGCCGTCATAGTGCCTCGCGGATGAGGTCGGCGACCTCGGCGGGCCTGCGCGCCACCCCGACGCCGTGCTCCTCGAACGCCGCGATCTTCTCCGCGGCGGTCCCGGCGGACCCGCTGATGATCGCGCCGGCGTGTCCCATGCGGCGCCCCGGCGGCGCGGTCTGGCCGGCGATGAATCCCACCACCGGCTTGGCCATCCGCTCGGAAACGAACTCCGCCGCGCGCTGTTCGTCGGTGCCGCCGATCTCGCCGATCATCACCACCGCGTTGGTGAGCGGGTCGGCCTCGAACGCCTCCAGGCAATCGATGAACGAGGTGCCGACGATGGGGTCGCCGCCGATCCCCACGCAGGTGCTCTGGCCTATGCCCGCCCGCGTCAGGTGCCACACGACCTCGTAGGTGAGGGTCCCCGAGCGCGACACGACCCCCACCCCACCCTCGGCGGCGATGTCGCCGGGCATGATGCCAACCTTCGACTTCCCCGGGGAAAGCAGCCCGGGGCAGTTCGGCCCGAGCAGGCGCGCGCCGCTGTCGCGCACATACGCGTAGGCCCGCGTCATGTCCTGGATGGGGATGCCCTCGGTGATCGCGACGATGAAAGCGATGCCCGCGTCCGCCGCCTCCATGATGGCGTCGGTGGCGAACGCCGGCGGCACGTAGATCACCGACGTGTTGGCGCCGGTATCGGCGACCGCGCGGTCCATGGTGTCGAACACCGGAACCGACGAGCCGGCGGCGTCGAACGTGCGGCCCCCCTTGCCGGGGGTGACGCCGGCGACGACCCGGGTGCCGTACTCGAGCATCTGCTCGGTGTGGAACGAGCCGTCCCGTCCGGTGATCCCCTGGACCACCAGGCGCGTCGTCTCGTCGATGAAGATCGCCATCAGGCGCCTTCCGCGCGCGCCACGGCCACCGCCCGCTGGACGACGTCGTCCATGGACGTCGCGGCGGACAGGCCCGCGCCTTCGAGGATCGCCACGCCCTCCTCTTCGTTGGTGCCGGTGAGGCGGATCACGAGCGGCACGTGGATGTCGATCCGGCGGGTGGCCTCGATGATCCCGTTGGCGACGTCGTCGCAGCGCGTGATGCCGCCGAAGATGTTGAACAGGATGACCTTCACGTTCGCGTCGCCGGTGATGATCCCCAGCGCGTCCACGACCTTCTGCGGGTTCGAGGAGCCCCCGATGTCCAAGAAGTTGGCGGGCTCGCCGCCGTAGTGCTTGATGAGGTCCATGGTGGCCATGGCCAGCCCGGCGCCGTTGACCACGGCCCCGATGTCCCCGTCGAGCTTGATGTAGGTGAGGTTCGCGTCGCGGGCCCTCGTCTCGGACAGCGGCTCGGAGGCGGTGTCGCGCAACGCCTCGATCCCGGGCCGCCGGAAGAGCTCGTTGTCGTCGATGGTGAACTTGGCGTCGATCGCGACGACGTCGCCCTCGGGCGTGGTGATCAGCGGGTTGATCTCGGCCAGCGACGCGCCCGCGTCGCGGAACGCGTTCCAGAGCTGCCGCAGGATCTCGGCGCACGCGCGCTGCTGGCCCGCGTCGTCGTAGAGCGAGACCGCGAGCCAGTAAGCCTGGTGCGGAAGCAGACCGTAGCGCGGATCGACCGCCAGCTTGCGGATCGCGTCCGGGTCGGTCGCCGCGACCTCTTCGATGTCGACGCCGCCCTGGCGGCTGACCATGAACACGGCGCGTTTCGAGTCGCGGTCCACGATCACGCCAGCGTAGGCCTCGGTGTCGATGTCGGCGGCCTCGGCGACGAGCACCCGCTCGACCTTCAGTCCCTTGATGTCCATGCCCAGGATCGCGCCCGCCCGGTCCGCGGCCTCCTCGGGCGTGGACGCCAGCTTGACGCCCCCGGCCTTGCCGCGACCTCCGGTGTGGACCTGCGCCTTGACGACCACCGGACCCCCGATCGCGCGCGCCGCGGCGCCGGCCTCCTCGGCGGTACGCGCGACCTCGCCGGGCGGCACGGGCACGCCGTGCGCGCGCAGCAGGTCGCGCGCCTGGTACTCGTGTAGGTTCATCCGCCCTCCGTTATGGTCGTCCCGGCCATCCCGTGGACGGCGTCGAGTCCGCCGTCCAGCCGGGCGATGATCGCGCGCCGGCCGCCGGTCGTCACGAAGTCCACGGCCGACTCCACCTTCGGGCGCATGGATCCCTCGCCCAGGCCCCCGGCGGCCAGCAGCGCGCGCGCGCGCGCCGCGTCCAGACGCTCGATCAGGCGCTCGGCGGGCGTGCCGAAGTCCGCGAAGACGCCCTCGACGTCGGTCAGGATGAGCAGCTCCGACGCTCCGATGTCGAGCGCGAGCACGGTCGCCGCGCGGTCCTTGTCCACCACCGCGTCCACGCCTTCCAGCCCGGCCTCGTCCCGGTAGACCGGAATCCCGCCGCCGCCGCACGCGATCACGATCGTGCCGGTCGACACCAGCCTGCGGATCTGCTCGGCCTCGATGATCTCGAGCGGCCTGGGCGACGCCGCCACGCGGCGCCAGCCGCCCGACGTCTCCCGGACCGTCCAGCCCAGCTGCGTGCGCGCGCGCTCGGCGTCGTCCCGCTCCAGCACGCGCCCGATCGGCTTGTCCGGCGCGCGCAGCGCGGGGTCGTCCGGATCGACCCGCACCTGCGTGATGATGGTCGACACCAGCCGCCGGACCCCGTGCCGCCTGAGGGCGTTCTGCAGCGACTGCTGCAGCATGTAGCCGATCCAGCCGGCGGTGCCCGCGACCAGCACCCCCAGCGGCAGCGGTGGGATCCGGTCCGCCGCGCGCTCGTTGCGGTCCAGGTCGTCGCCGATCTGCGGGCCGTTGCCGTGCACCAGAGCGATCCGCCAGCCCGAGTCGGCCAGCGCCACGACGGGGGTCAGGCTCTCACGCGCGTGCGCGAACTGCTCGTATATGTCACCGCTGCCCGTCGCCGGCTGCAGGGCGTTACCACCCAGGGCGACCACGATGGTTCCGATCTCGCTGGCGGGAGGAGGGGCCATCATAGGGCCGCCCGCCGGGACCGGCAACGAAGGCCCGGGCCCCGCCGAGGCCGGCTCATGGCCGCGACGCCCCGCCCGCGGATCGCAGCACCCTTCGCAGCTCCTCCCAGCGCTCGCCGAACCCCGCGAAGTCGCCGGCGCGCAGCCGCTCGTCCGCCTCGTCCAGGAGCCGCAACGCCTCCGCGGGCCACGCCTCCAGGGCGGGACTTTCGGTCTCGTCGGGGCGTTCGCGGGCGCGCTCCTGGGCGCCCGCGGCGGCGAGGCCCAGCCCGGCGATCGCGTCGCGCAGCTTGGGCGCCATGCTGACGCTGCGGCCGTCGCTCACGACCACCTGCTCCAGCCGCGGGATGCGCCGCTCCTGGGCCTCCGAGGAGATGAAGAACGGCTGCACGTACAGGAACCCCCCAGCCAGCGGGACGACCAGCATCTGGCCCAGGTCGACGTCGCTGCCGCGCTGCCGCCAGAGCGTGAGCCGCTCGGAGATGGCGGGGTCCTGCTCGGTCAGCGCGAGCACCTGCCCGGGGCCGGGCACGAGCTCGTCGCGGGGCAGCTCCAGCAGGACCAGCTCGCCGTAGCGCGGGGCGTCGTTCCGCGCGACCATCAGCGCGGTCATGTTCTCGCGGTCGCGCGCCACGAGCGGCACGCTCAGCAGGAACTCGGGCGCCTCGCCGGGCAGCGACATGACCGCGAAGTCCGGTCTGTAGGTCGCGCCCGGGCCCTCGCCGCCGACCGCCGGCACCTGCCAGAAGTCCCGCCCCGCGTAGAAGGCCTCGGGGCTACCCAGGTGGTAGCTCCCGAGGATCTCCGCCTGGGTCCTCAGGTACAGGGGCGGATAGCGAAGGTGCGGCACGAGCCCCGCCGGCATTTCCTCCAGCGGACGGATGAGACCGGGGAAGATGCGCTGGAAGGTCGCTACGATCGGGTCTCCCGTGCCCATGTCGTAGATGCCCACGTCGCCCGTGACGGCGTCGATCACCGCCTTCACGCTGTGGTTCAGGTAGCGCACGTCGCCGATCCCCGGCAGCCGGTGGCGGCGCGCGATCGGGAACGAAGCGGACACCGAGTAGCCGTCCACGAACCACTGGATCCGGCCGCCGTCGACGACGGGATAGGGGTCGGAGTCCCACACCAGGAACGGCGCGAGCGCGGGCACCCGCTCGTCGATGGCGCGGCGGAACAGGATCCGGCTGCTGTCGTTGATCTCGCCGGAGAACAGCAGGTTCATGTCGCCGAAGCGCCACGCGAACGCCGCGACCCGCAGGAACGACGCGAGCGGCACGCCCTCCGGGTAGTCGCGGCCCGGCTGCCCCGAGAACTCCTCCTCGCGGCCGGGCACGAGCACCACGTAGTCGCGCGTCGCCTCCCCGAAGAAAACGTCCGGGTCGGTGAGCCGCACCGCCACGGGCGCCTCGTCCGCGCGCTCCACGGATGGCTCCTCGCTGTCGGCGATCGTGGTTTGGCGCTCGTTGCGCAGCCAGAACAGCGGCTCGCCCTCGTCGGTCGCCTGGGCGGCGGGGGTCACGACCGCGCCGAGCCCGCGGATGTAGCGCGGGTTGAAGCGCAGTGTCTGCCACGTGCGCGCGTCCTCCGGCACGCCCGCCGGGTCCACCTCGCGCACTCCGATGGCGACCTGGTGCACGCGCCCTGCGGCGTCCCGATAGCGCGCGAAGTCGACGTCGAAGAAGCGGTCGTAGCCGTAGAAGGACTGGAGTTGGTTGTACGCGGTGCGGAGCGGCTCGCGGTCCCACAGCGGCAGCGCCTGGAGCTGCGGCCCGAAGGCGCCCCACTCGATCGGAGCGCCGGGGTTGTACGGCGTCGGGCGCCGCTCCACCGCCCCGAGCCCGTACGCGCGCCGCGTGAACTCCATGTTCCAGCGGATGTAGGGCGTCTCGCGGGCCAGCTCGTTGGGCTCCACCTCGAACCTCTGCACCAGCCCGGGGATCACGAAGCCGCCCACCGCCATCCCCGCCACGAGCACCGCCCCCGCCGCCAGCGGCGCGATCCACGTGCGGCGGGCCGCGCCGATCGCCATCGCGGCCGCGGTCGCCAGGCTGAGCAGCGCCAGCGCCATGCGCGCGGGCATCCGCGCCCGAACGTCCGTGTAGCCCAGCGACCCTCCGATCGCGTCGGCGTCCAGCAGGAGCTGGTACTGCCCCAGCCAGAACCGGACGCCCATGATCGCCACGAGCGAGGCCATCACGCCGATCAGGTGCAGGCGCGCCGGGTCCGCCATGCGCACGCGATTGTCCTCGAAGGTGATCGAGCCCGCGAGCGCGTAGCCGGCCGCCGCCAGGAGCCCGGACCAGAGCAGCACCAGCACCAGGGAGTCGAGCGCGCGCAGCTGCACGGGCAGGGTGAAGACGTAGTAGGCCGCGTCGCGGCCGAACACGGGGTCCTCGATCCCCCACGGCACGCTCCGCAGCCAGGCGAACACCGCGAGCGCTCCGCCGCCGCCGAACTGCATGGCGGCGAGCCACCAGCCCGCCGCGAGCGCGACCACGGTGATCCCCGCGAGGACGAAGCGGCGGGGGATCCGCTCGGCGATCTCAATGTTGCCGAAGCGGCGCCGCACGCGGACGGCGCCGGCGTGGCGCGAGACCAGCAGCAGGTTGCCGAAGATGATCGCCGCGCCCAAAAGCGCCGCGGCGCCCTGCACGAGGATCGCGATGCGTATGCGGGTCCAGTAGACGGACCCGTAGCCGAGGGAGCCGTACCAGAGCGCCTCGGTGTAGACCGCCGCAAGCGCGCCGATGATGAGGAGCGCGGCGAGGAGCCCCACGGCTACGTACAGGGAGCCGCGCCCCGGCCGCCACCTCACAGCGGCCGCCGCGCGCGCCCGGCGCCGGGCGCGGCCGTGCCGCCGAGCGCGCTCGCTCTCATTCGGGGTCTACCCCCTGCGCGCGCAGCCATCCCTCCATCACGGACCGGATCCGCCGCAGACCCGCCTCATCGTCCGCCTCGTAGCGCGCGACGAGCGCGGGCTGCGTGTTGGAGGCGCGCAGGAGGCCCCAGCCGTCCTCGAAGGACACGCGCGCGCCGTCCACGTCCACCACCTCGTGGTCGCGCCGGAAGTGCTCCACGGCGCGCTCCACGAGCGCGAACTTCTCCTCCTCGGGCACCTCGATGCGGATCTCCGGCGAGGACGCGTAGTGGGGAAACGCGGCCAGGCGCTCGGACAGCGGCTCCTCGGAACGCGAGACCAGCTCCACCAGCCGGCACGCCGCGTAGGGCGCGTCGTCGAAGCCGTAGTAGTCGTCGGCGAAGCAGATGTGGCCCGACAGCTCGCCCGCGAGGAGCGCGCCGGTCTCCGTCATCTTCTCCTTGATGAGCGAGTGGCCGGTCTTCCACATGAGCGGGCGGCCCCCGTGCGCGGCCAGCACCTCGGGCAGCGCCCTGGAGCACTTGACGTCGAAGATCACCTGCGCCCCCGGGCGGCGCTCGAGCAGATCCACTCCGAACAGCAGCAGCAGGATGTCCCCGCGGATGATGCCGCCGAGCTCATCCACCGCGCCGAGGCGGTCGGCGTCCCCATCGAACGCGACGCCCAGGTCCGCGTCGCGCGCGCGCACCTCGCGGATCAGGTCCTCGAGGTTCTCGTCCACGACGGGGTCCGGGTGGTGGTTGGGGAAGGTGCCGTCGGACTCGCAGAAGAGCGGCAGCACCTCCGCGCCGAGCGCCGCGAGCAGGGGCACCGCAACGAGGCTCCCGGTGCCGTTGCCGCAGTCCACCACGACGCGCACCGGCCGCCGCGCCGAGAACCGTCCGGCGACGTCGTCGACGTAGGCGTCCAGGACGTCCTCGCGACGCGCGGAGCCCTCGCCGCGCTCGTAGTCGCCCTCGGCGATGCGCCGGCGCAGCTCCTGGATCGCGTCGCCGTACAGCGAACGGCCGCCGAGCACCATCTTGAACCCGTTGTACTCGGGCGGGTTGTGCGAGCCGGTGATCTGCAGCCCTCCGTCGGCGTCGAAATGCTGCACCGCCCAGTAGAGCGCGGGCGTGGGGACGGTGTCCACCCGGACGACGTCGGCACCGGCGGCGACCATGCCACGCTCGGCGCCGTCCGCGAGCCCGGGCGAGCTTGGGCGGTTGTCGTGTCCCAGCGCGAGCAGCGGGCGCCGGCCGCCCGCGCGCGCCACCGCCTCGGAAGCCAGCGCGCGCCCGACGGCCTCGGCGACGGTCTCGTCCAGCTCGGGGCCGACGACGCCCCGGATGTCGTACTCACGGAAGATGTGCGGATGCGCTTTCATGCTCTCTCGGTGGAGGCGGAAGGGGGTCCGGGGGATCAGGGGGCCGCGGCGCCCGCGGCGCCGAACGACGGACCGCCGAGCGCAGCCGCCCCGGCGCTGGCGAGGTCCAGCAGCGCCCCCGGGAAGATCCCCGTGGCCAGCACGCCGACGACGCACGCCACCAGCACGGCCGCGACGCCGGCGGGCAGCGCGAGCGGCGCGACCCCCTCACCCTCCGGGTCCTGGAACCACATGTGCCAGGCGATGCGCAGATAATACCAGTACGATAGCAGCGAGGTCAGGACGAGGACCACGGCCAGCACCAGGAGCCCCCGCTCCACCGCCGCGCGCAGGATGTACAGCTTGCCGATGAAGCCGCCCGTCAGCGGGAACCCGGCCAGCGATAGCAGGAAGATCGTCATCGCGATCGCGATCAGCGGCTCGCGCCACGCCAGCCCGCGGTACTCGTCGAGCCCCAGCCGCGTCTCGCCCAGCCGCGCGACGGTCATCATGACCGCGAACGCGCCGACGTTCATGAGCGTGTACACGGCGAGGTAGAAGAGGAACGCCGCCGCGCCCACGTCCGTGCCCGCGGCGACCGCCACCAGCAGGTACCCCGCGTGCGCGATGCTCGAGTACGCGAGCAGCCGCTTCACGTTGTCCTGGGTCAGCGCGATCAGGTTGGCGGTCACCATGGTGAGCACGGCGAGCCAGAACGCCATCTGGCCCCAGGTGCCGTACAGCCCCGGAAACGCGGTGAGCAGGACCCGCACGAGCGATGCGAAAGCCGCCGCCTTGACCGCCGCGGCCATGAACGCGGTCACCGGCGTGGGCGCGCCCTCGTACGCGTCGGGGGTCCACATGTGGAACGGCACCGCGGCGATCTTGAAGGCGTAGCCCACCAGCAGCAACGCGAGCCCGAACGCCACGAGGCGGCCGCCGCCGTCTGCGAGCACGACGCCCAGGCGCGCCAGGTTGACGGTCCCGGTGGAGCCGTAGACCAGCGCCACGCCGAACAGCAGGAAGGCGCTGGAGAACGCGCCCAGCAGGAAGTACTTGAGCCCGCCCTCGGCCGAGCGCACGTCCCTGCGGTTGGACGCGGTGAGCACGTACACCGCGACCGACAGCAGCTCCAGGCCCAGGAATATCACGATCAGGTCGCGCGAGCCCGAGAACACCATCATCCCGACGGTCGCGAACAGCACCAGGGCGTACAGCTCGCCCAGGTGCATCCCGTTCTCCTCCAGGTAGCGCGGCGCCATGCCCAGGAAGAGCGCCGCGGCCAGCAGGAACAGCGCGTTGGAGAAGACCCGGAACGAGTCGATCGCCATCATCCCCGCCGAGCCCGCCTCCTCCAGGCCGAGCAGCCACAGGTTGGCCGCGAACGCCAGCGCGACGCCCGCGCCCGCGAGCCACGGGATCGTGCGGCTGGAGGGCCTGCTCGCCGAGCCTTTCTGGAACACGTCCACGAGCAGCACGAGCATCGCGGCGCCGCTCAGGACCACCTCGGGCAGAAGCGCCAGCACGTAGTGGCCGGCGGACGAGTAATCGATCGTCATTCCGCGCCCCGCGGGGCGGGATAGGCGAGGTCGGCCGCCGCGACCGGCACCGGCGCGCCGGGCGCCGCGGTGATCGGAGCCCCCAGCGCCTGCCGCTGGACGCGCTCCACGACCGCCTCGACCGACGTCTCCATGCGCCGCAGGAAGGGGCCCGGCTGCACCCCCATCCAGATCATCACGACCAGCAGCGGAGCCAGCACGAGCCCCTCGCGCGGGCTCAGGTCGGGGAGCCGCTCGTTTTCCGGCTGGTCCACGCGGTTGAAGAAGATCCGCTGCACCATCGGCAGCATGTAGTAGGCGGCGAAGACCACCCCCAGCGTGGCCACGATCGCGACCCAGGGGTGCGTCTCGAAGGTCCCCAGGAGCGCCAGGAACTCGCCCACGAAGCCGCTCGTTCCGGGCAGGCCTATGCTCGCGAGCGCGGTGATCACGAACGCGGTGGCAAGCATGGGCGTCACCGCGGCCAGGCCGCCGTAGGCCTCGATCAGGCGCGAGTGCCGGCGCTCGTACAGCATGCCCATGAGGAGGAACAGCGCGCCCGTGGACACGCCGTGCGACAGCATCACGATCATCGCCCCCTTCAGCCCCGTCGCGGTGAGCGCGAACACGCCGATCACGACGAAGCCCATGTGCGCGACGGAGGTGTAGGCGATCAGCTTCTTGGCGTCCGGCTGCACGGCGGCGACCCACGCCGCGTACAGGATCCCGGCCACCCCCAGCACCATCAGCGTGCTTACCACGTCCGGGTGCGTCGCCGCCAGGGGGAAGAAGGGCAGCAGGAAGCGCACGAACCCGTAGGTCCCCATCTTCAGCAGCACCGCCGCCAGGATCACCGACCCCGGCGTGGGCGCCTCGACGTGCGCGTCCGGCAGCCACGTGTGCAGCGGGAACAGCGGCACCTTGATCGCGAACGCGAGCGCGAACGCGCCGAATAGCCAGAGCTGTTCCTTGAGTGTCAGCGGCACCTGGAGCAGGTCCACGTAAGCGAATGATGGAGCGCCGGTTAGCGCTTGGTACTTAAAGAAGAGGTAGAGGATCCCGACGAGCATCAGAAGGGATCCGGCGGCGGTGAACAGGAAGAACTTGATCGCCGCGTACACGCGCCGCTCCCCGCCCCACACGCCGATGATCAGGTACATCGGCACCAGGACGAGCTCCCAGAACACGAAGAACAGGAACACGTCGAGCGCCACGAAGACCCCGATCACGGCGGTCTCCAGCAGCAGCATCGTCGCGTAGAAGGTCTTCTCGCGGCGCTGGATATAGCGGAAGGAGCCGAGGATCGTGACCGGCATTATCAGCGTCGTGAGCAGCACCAGCAGCACGCTGATGCCGTCGACCCCCAGCGCGTAGGAGATGCCCCACTCGGGGATCCACCGGGCGCGCGACTCGAACTGGAACGCCTCCACCCCCGGCGCGAACGAGAACCAGAGCGGCAGCGAAGCCAGGAACTCGACCGCGGCGGTGCCCAGCGCCACGTACCGGGCGAGGCGCACCGGGGCGAGCACCACGGCCACCATGCCCGCGATGGGGATCGCGAGCAGCAGCGTCAGCAGCCAGCCCGCGCTCATGGAGTCCACAGGACCACGAATCCCAGGAGCATCAGCACGCCCGCCACGACCGCCGCGGCGTAGATCGCGGTCTGCCCGCTCTGGACGCGCGCGCCGGCCGCGCCCGCGCCGCGCGACAGCCGGCCGACGCCGTCCACCGCGCCGTCGATCAGCCCCTGGTCCACCCGGCGCCAGAGGGCGCGCGAGGCGGCCACGACCGGGCGCACGATCGCGGCGTCGTAGAGCTCGTCCACGTACCACCTGTCGTGGAGCACCTTCGCGAACCCGCGCGGCGCCTGCGCGTGGGCCGCGGGGCTCACGTCGCGCCGCCGGAGGTAGAGCGACGTCCCGGCGATCACCGCGAGCGCGAGCAGGAACGAGACGAACGCCCACGCCACCTCGCCGCCCCCGACGGGGGCGTGGTGCAGCGGCTCGCCCACGTTGGCGGCGAGCACGTCCTGCGCGCCCGCGGTCACCGGGTGCAGCCACTCGTGCAGCCACTCCGAGTGCGGCACGAGCCCCAGCAGCGCGTTCTCGCCTATGGCCTCGGGCACGTCGATCCAGCCGCCCGCGAGCGAGGCGAGCGCGAGGATCGCCAGCGGCGCCCACATCACCGCCGGCGCCTCGTGCAGGTGGTGGCGCTCCTCCTCGCCCGTGCGGTTGGCGCCGTGGAAGGTGAGGATCATGAGGCGCGTCATGTAGAACGCGGTCAGCAGCGCGGCGGCCAACGCGAGCACCCAGAAGAGCGTGTACCAGCCCGCGTACGGGCCGTGCGCGCGCGCCGCGGCCTGCCAGATGATCTCGTCCTTGGAGAAGAACCCGGCGAACGGCCACACCCCGGCGATCGCGAGCGTCGCGACCCACATCGTGATCCACGTGATCGGCATGAAGCGGCGCAGCCCGCCCATGTTGCGCATGTCCTGCGGGTCGTCGTGACTGAGCGTCCGGTGGAGCGCGTGGTGCATGGAGTGGATGACCGCGCCAGCGCCCAGGAAGAGCAGCGCCTTGAAGAACGCGTGCGTGACCAGGTGGAACACGCCCGCGGCGTAGGCGCCCGCGCCCACGCCCAGGAACATGTATCCGAGCTGGGAGATCGTGGAGTACGCGAGGACCTTCTTGATGTCGTTCTGGGCGAGCGCGATGGTCGCGGCGAACAGCGCGGTCGCGACGCCGATGCCCGCCACCACCAGCGACGCCGCCGGGCTCAGCGCGAACAGCACCGAGGCGCGCGCGATCAGGTAGACGCCCGCGGTGACCATGGTCGCCGCGTGGATCAGCGCGCTGACCGGCGTCGGGCCCGCCATCGCGTCCGGGAGCCAGATGTGGAGCGGGATCTGCGCGCTCTTGCCGGTCGCGCCCAGGAACAGGGACAGGCAGATCGCGGTGACCGTCGCGCCGCCGAACGCCAGCGCCGCGGGCGCGGCCTCGAACACGCCGACGTAGTCCAGCGTGCCGAAGCGCACGTAGATCAGGAACATCGCGATCAGGAAGCCGATGTCGCCGATGCGGTTGACGATGAACGCCTTCTTGCCCGCGTCGGCCTTCTCGCGATCCCCGAACCAGAAGCCGATCAAGAGATACGAGCAGAGCCCGACCCCTTCCCAACCCACGAACATCAGCGGGTAGCTCGCGCCCATGACCAGCACGAGCATGAAGAACACGAAAAGGTTCAGATAGGCGAAGTACCGGGGATAGCCCGGGTCGTCCTTCATGTACCCGACGCTGAAGACGTGGATGAGGAATCCCACGCCCGTGATGATCATCATCATGATCATCGACAGCTGGTCGAGTTGGAGGGCTGCGCTGACCGCGAACGTGCCGGTCGCCATCCAGGTCCAGTACTCGATCACCACCGGCTCGTGCAGCTCCACCCCGAGCATGGCCACGAAGTTGATCAGCGTGATGACGAAGGCGCCGAGCATGACGCCCGGGCCGATCAGGCTGGGGAGCGTGTGCGTCGCTGGCCGGCCCGATGGGCCGTCGAAGTCGAGCTCGCCGCCGGCCCGGACCGCGTCCGCGGACAGCCGGGCGTGCTTGAGCGCGAGGAGGCCGTTCAGGGCGAACCCCAGAAGCGGGAGCAGGACCACCAGCCCGGGCAGGAACGGCTCGAACTGCGCCGCGCCCGTCTGGGTGCTCCCGGCCTGGACCATGAATGCTGCTAGGGAAGCGTGCATGCCGCTACCACTTGAGCAGGTTGAAGTTGTTCACGTTGACCGTCTCGTAGTGCCGGAAGATCGAGATGATGATGGCGAGGCCCACCGCGGCCTCCGCGGCCGCGACGGTCATGACGAAGAACACGAACACCTGCCCCTCGATGCCGACCATTCGGGAGAACGCGACGAAGGCCAGGTTCACCGCGTTCAGCTGCAACTCGATGCAGAGGAACATGATGATGGCGTTGCGCCGCACCAGGACACCGAAGGTGCCCAGCACGAAGAGAATCGCGCTCACGATGAGAGCGTGCGTGATCATGGGGTGACGTTCCTCTTGGCAAGGACGAGCGCGCCGACGATCGCCACGAGAAGAAGGATGCCGGTGATCTCGAACGGGACCACGTACGTGGTATAGAGCGGCTGGGCGATGGCCCCGACCACGCCGTGCTCACGAAGCGCCGCATCGATCGCGGCCGCTTCGACCCCCGGTTCGAACACCGCCGACACGCCGATCTGGCGCGCCAACAACCCCGCGATGACGCCCACCACCACGAATGAGAGAACGGCAAAGACGCCCCCGCGCAGGTCCTTCTGGTAGTCGTGCCCGAGGTTGAGCAGCATGATCACGAACAGGAAGAGCACCATGATCGCGCCGGCGTAGACGATGATCTGGATCGCGGCGAGGAAATGCGCTTCGAGCAGGACGAAAATGCCGGAAAGGCTGGCCAGCGTCGTCACCATGAACAGGAGGCTCCCGACCGGGCTCTTCGCGAGCACGACGCCGAGGCCCCCGCCGATGGCGACGGCGGCGAACACATAGAACAGGATGTCGATCATCGAGTGGCGACGGGCGATAGGACGGAAGGCGGGCACATCGGGCCCGTGACGGGCTGCCGTGGGCGCTTCACGCGAAAGTGGCTCACTCGGACCTCGGGTCGGCCGGGTCCCAGAGCAGGGTGACCGGGTGCTCCTGCTCCATGAGCCGGTCCAGGTCGTAGACGAAACGGTCGCGGGTGTACTCGGCGTTCTCGAAGTGCTGGCCGACGTGGATGGCCTCGACGGGGCAGACCTCCTGGCACATCCCGCAGAAGATGCAGCGGAACTCGTCGATCTCGTACACGATCGGATAGCGATTCCCCTGATCGTCCTCGCCCCCCACCAAGCGAATGCAGTTTGCCGGGCAGACGGTGGGGCAGAGGCCGCAAGCCACGCACTTCGGCCGCCCGTCCGCGTGCACTTCCATGCGGTGCGTTCCGCGCCAGCGGGGGCTGAGGTCGGTCTGCTCTTCGGGGTACTGCTGGGTGACCTTGTTCGGGTTCACCATGTGCTTGAAGGTAAGCGCCATACCGCTCAGAGCCGCACGAAGATACGAAGTGCTCTGCGGATCGGGGCGCTCCATCACCCTTACGGATATCGCCATCGAACTACTCTCCCACCGTGGTCGGCTGAGGCTCGTTAGTGCTGGTCATCTCGACGCGTTGGCTCTTGTGGGCCGCGGCGCCCGTGATGGTGCGTCCGCGGTCGAGGAAGAAGACGAAGCCGAAGGTCGCGGCGGCGCTGATCGCGGTGAGCGCGAGCCCGTACCCGAAGCCGAACGGGACCCCGATCTCGTCGAGCGTGAGGATCGTTCCGCCGATGAGCATGACGTACGCGAGGGCCGTCGGCAGCATCACCTTCCACCCGAGCGCCATCACCTGGTCGTAGCGGAACCGGGGCAGCGTCCACCGGATCCAGATGTAGAGTAGGAGGAAGAAGCCGGTCTTGCCCGCGAAGGCGAAGAAGGTCAGAAGGGTCTTCCACCAGGTAGGCTCGGCCAAAACGACGCTCCCATCGGCCGCGAAGCCGGCGATGAGCTGCCCCTGGTGCCAGAACGCGTTGTCCCCGGTCCAGAACGGAATGTCCCAGCCGCCCAGGAATAGCGTCGCCATGAGCGCGGAGGCGGTCACCATGTGGCCGAACTCCGAAATCATGAACGCCGAGAACTTCATCGCCGAATACTCGGTGTGGTACCCGGTGACCAGCTCCGACTCGGCCTCCGGCATATCGAACGGGAGGCGGTTCGTCTCGGCGAACGCCGAAATCACGAACAGGATGAACGCCAGCGAGAGCGGAAGCGCGAACCAGAGGCCGAGTTGCTGCTGTTGGGCGACGATCTCGGGAAGCGTGACGTTGCCGGTGACCATCAGGACGGTGATGAGCGAGAGGCCGAGCGCGACCTCGTAGCTGACCATCTGCGCCGACGCCCGGAGCCCACCGAGAAACGCGTACTTGTTGTTCGAAGCCCATCCTCCGAGCACGACGCCGTACACGGCGAGGGAGCTGAACGCCAGCACATACAGGATGCCGATCGGCACGTCGGCGATGATCATGTCGACGACGCCCGCCGGAGTCGGCAGCGGCGCGGCGATGGGGATCA
>DATKCH010000012.1:0-22453 GCA_035513295.1 Longimicrobiales bacterium | reverse complement strand
ATCGACGGACGCCCCGTGCGCGGCGCTGTCGGTGATCTACTCATCCCGAGGCGTCAAGCAGGGCGTGGAGTTCTTCCCCGACAGCCCGGCGCTCGTGGCGGTCGACAGCGAGGTCGTGGCGCAGGCGCCGCGACGCTACCTCGTCGCCGGCATGGGGGACGCCATGGCGACCTGGTACGAGGCCAGGACGTGCGTCAGGAATCCGGACGCGCGGTCGCTCCTCGGCGGCCGCCCCACGATCGCCGCCGCGGCGCTGGGTGAACTGTGCGCGCACACCCTGTTCGCGAACGGGGTGGCCGCGGCCGAAGCCGTCCGGCGCGGCGAGGTCACCGAGCCGCTGGAACGCGTGATCGAGGCCAACACGCTGCTCAGCGGGATCGGCTTCGAGAGCGGCGGGATCGCCGCGGCCCATAGCGTGGTCCATGGCCTCACCGCGATCGATGCCGTGCGCGAGAACCACATGCACGGGGAGATGGTCGCGATCGGCCTGCTGACCCAGCTGGTGCTGGAGGGGACGCCCCGGGAGGCCCGCCGGGTGGCCGCGTTCTTCGCGGCCGTGGGCCTGCCCGTCCATCTCGGCCAGATCTCGCTCTCGGCGGACGACGGCGCGACGCTGGCCACGGTGATGGAGGCCGCGATGACGCTGCCGTTCGTGGCCAACGAGCCCTTCGAGGTGAGCGTCTCGTCGCTCGCCCGGGCCGCTGCGGATGCACACGCGTTGGGCGTCGAGATCACGCGCCAGCGCGGGGACGAGGCGTACCGGTCGTTGCGCGAGGCGTGACGCGGCGGCCGGAGCGAGCGCCTCCCCGATCGTCCTCACCGTCCTCGGCGCCTACCACGCGGCCGAATGAGCCCGGCCGGGCCGGACCGGCGCCGCGGTGCCCGACGGGTGCTCGCGCCTTACCTTGGCGTATCGCCCCACACCCCGGAGCCGGAGCCGACCCATGCTCGACCGTCGCCGCTTCCTCACCCGCGCTCTCGCAACGGCCGCCGCCCCCGCGGCGCTCTGGGCCCGACCCGCCGCCGGCATGGCCTCCCTAACCGACGTATGGGAGCGCACGATGGACGGTGCCAACCGCCACGTCGCCGGAATCACCCCTCCCGAGCTCGCCGCCAATGAGGAGTACTGGGCGGAGATCCAGCGCGCGTTCGCCATCGACCGGACCATGGTCAACCTCAACAACGGAGGGGTCTGTCCTTCGCCGCGCGTGGTCCAGGAGGCCTTGCGCCGATACCTGGAGTTCTCCAACGAGGCGCCGGCCTACACCATGTGGAAGATCCTGGAGCCGGCGATCGAGAGCGTGCGAGAGCGGCTGGCGGGCAGCTTCGGCGTCGATCCCGAGGAGATCGCCGTCACCCGCAACGCCTCCGAGGCGCTGGAGATCGTGCAGCTGGGCCTGGACCTGGAGCCGGGCGACGAGGTCCTGACGACCAACCAGGACTACGGCCGCATGCTGACGACCTGGGACCAGCGCGCGCGCCGCGACGGCATCGTCGTGAAGAAGATCTCCTTCCCCCTGCCGCCGCCCTCCCTGGACGACCTCGTCCGGCGCTTCGAGGAGGCGATCGGGCCGCGCACGCGCGTGCTGCACTTCTGCCACATCACGAACCTTACCGGGCAGATCTTCCCGGTGGGTGACCTCGTGGCGCTGGCGCGGCGCCGCGGGCTGGAGGCGATCGTCGACGGCGCGCACGCCTACGCGCACTTCCCCTTCACGCACGCCGACCTGGGTTGCGACTTCTACGGCACCAGCCTGCACAAGTGGCTGCTCGCACCCATCGGCACGGGCTTCCTGCACGTGCGCAGGGAGCGCATTCCGGACGTCTGGCCGCTCATGGCGGCGACCGAGGAGCAGTCGGGCGACATCCGCAAGTTCGAGGAGATCGGCACGCACCCCGCCGCCAACCACAACGCGATCGCCGAGGCCCTCACGTTCCACGAAGCGATCGGCGCCGAGCGCAAAGCCGCGCGGCTGCGCTTCCTGCGCGACCGCTGGATGGAGCGCGTCGACGGGATGCCGGGGGTGCGCCTCTACACTTCCAGGGACCCGGCCATGGGCTGCGCGATCTCGACCGTGGGCCTGGACGGGGTCGAGACCCCCGCGCTCGCCGAGCACCTGTGGAAAGCGCACCGGATCTTCGTCACCTCGATCCTGCACGACGAGTTCGACGGGATCCGCGTGACGCCGAACGTCTACACGACGCTCGAGGAGATCGACCGTTTCGCGGCGGCGTTGGAGAAGGTGGCGGAGCAGGGGCTCCCCGAAGCGTGAACGCCTGCTGTCGCGCCGCCATCGCGGATCACCACTTCGGGTCCGCGAAGGCGCGCTCCCAGGTGGAGGCGTACCGCGCCCACGGTCCCGACCGGATCACGCGGCTCGCGCTCGCGCTGCTGCGCGCGCTGCCCATCTCGTCCGCCAGGTTGCTGGACGTTGGTGGAGGCATCGGCGTGATCGGACGCGAGCTGCTCCGGGAAGAGCGCGTGTCGACGGTCACGATGGTCGAGGAATCCAGCGCGTACCTGGCGGCCGCGCGCGCGCTGGCCGAGGAGGATCGGACGACGGACCGCCACACATTTGTGGCGGGAGACTTCGTGGGGGTGGCCGCCGGGGTGGGACCGGCCGACGTGGTGACGCTCCACCGGGTCGTGTGTTGCTACCCCGACTACACCGCGCTGCTGGACGCCGCGGCCGCGTCTGGCGCCCGCTCCGCGCTCCTGTCGTATCCGCGCGACCGCTGGTACGTGCGGGCGGTCCTGTCCACGGAGAACCTCCTCTGCCGCGTGCGCGGCGACCCGTTCCGCTCCTACGTCCACCCGGAGCCCGGAATCCGGAACCGGATGAAGGCTAACGGATTCCGGCGCGTCTCGGACGCCGCCACGCCGTTCTGGCGCCTAGAGGTGTATGCGAAGTAGCCGTCCGGGTCACGCACAGGCTCAGAACATCGTTCCGACGCGCGGCCCTCCGTCCCGGCACAGGAACGCCTCGTACGGATCGGCCGGCCGGTTCCCGCGACTGCCGCCGCGGCGCAGAGCACCGCGACCCGCACGCTCACCCGCCGATCGGGATGCGGTCGGCGTTCGCCGAGGCCCATTCCGGGAACGTCTGCAGGCGCGGGTTCAGCTCGCGCGATCGATCGATCGGCCTTGTGGCGCAGTACTCCTCCTCGAAGTCGTGCTTGTACTGGAACATGTTTCCGAGGTCCTCGGCCCCCGGAAAGCCCAGGCCGCGATAGACCTCGAAGGGGACCGCGCGGTACACCACCTCCTCGCCGAGCGCGTCGGTCAGCGCGGCCGCCATCTCCAGCCCGGTGGGATGGCCGCCGGCCACGCCGATCTTCTGGCCGATCAGGGACTCTCCCTCCCGGAAAACTCCCAACACGCAGCGGCCTATGTCCCCGGCCGCCATCCCGGGCAGGCGAGCGTCGCCCAGCGGCAGACTGAAATGAACGGTTCCGTTCTCTCGCTTGGGGCCCATGCCGAAATGGATCAGGTTGTCCCAGTAGAACGACGTGCGCAGGCAGGTCGCCGGGGTGAGGTCCAGGAAGACCTCGTCCGATTCCCCCTTGGCGTCGAAGTGCGGAACCTTGTACTCGCCCATTAGGGTGGGCATGCGGTCGTCCGACAGCGGCACCCGCTCGCGCGTGTCCTCCAGCGTGGACCAGACGACGTGGCCGACCCCCGCCGCGCGCGCGGCTTCGGCCTGGTTGCGGGCCTGCGCCTTCTCCCGCTCCGGGGAGAAATGCTCCCAGAAGTTGGTCATGCAGAACGCGCCGTGCGCGCCTTCGAACGCGGCGCGCAGGGATCGAGGGTCGTCCAGGTCGGCGGCGACGACCTCGGCGCCGCGCTCGGCGAGCGCCCGCGCGGCGTCCGAGTTCGGATCGCGGGTGAGCGCGCGCACTGCGAACCCGCTGTCGGCCTCGTCGAGTATGGCGCGCGCAAGACCGCCGCCCTGGGCTCCGGTCGCGCCGGCGACTGCTATGATCCTGGTCATCCGAATAGCTCCTGTGCGGGTGCGGAAACGGGGAGGTCGTTCGTCAACCTAGTGTGCCGTTGCCAAAGTTCGCGCGCCACAGAGCCGGCGGATGATGAATTCAGACGCGGACCCGCACGCGCGTCCCCCAGGGATCCGCGAAGACGGCCGCCTTGGGCGCCGGGTCCATGCCGCCGGACGAATCCCCGGCTCCGGGTGCGCCGGAGGAGCGCATGCGCGCGACGGTGCTCTCGAGGGCGTCCGGTCCGTCCAGCACGATCTCCCAATCGATGAGCCCCGCGTCCCCGTCGCTGGCCGGCTCGGCGCCGGCGCCCGCCCACGTGTTGACCCCGAGGTGGTGGTGGTATCCGTCCGCCGCCAGGAACAGCGCACCCGGGTATCCGCGAATCGTCGGCTCCAGCCCCAGGCCGTCGGAGTAGAACGCCTCGGCGCGCACCAGATCCCCGACGTGCAGGTGCACGTGGCCCATCGCGGCGCCCGGGGGCATGCCGGTCCACCGCGTTCCTCCGCCCGCTCGCAGCAGGGAGGCCGAGTCGAGCGGCAGCGTGTCCATCAGCAGCCGGCCGTCCTCGCGGGGCCACTCCTCGCGCGGCCGGTCCGCGTACACCTCGATCCCGAGCCCGTCGAGGTCGGACAGGTAGAGCGCCTCGCTGACGAGGTGGTCGGAGGCGCCCAGCGGAACGCCCAGCGACACGACGTGGGCGTAGAAGCGGCCCAGCGAGGACCGGTCGGGCAGGAGGATCGCGTAGTGGAATAGACCCAGGCGGCCCCGGCTGGAGTGCGGGCGCGCGCCCGAACGCTCGACCAGGGTCACGAGCGCCTCGTCACCGTCGCTCGCGACCAATGGCAGGCCGGGCTCCGCGGCGTCGCCGGCATCGGCGGCCGGCGGGCCGTTCGATCGCCGCAGACCCAGCACCCGCTCGTACCACTCCGAGGACCGGCGCAGGTCGGCTACCCGCAGCCGCACGGGTCCGAGGCGAATCCCGCTCAGGCGCCCGGCGGTCGCCCCTTCGTCCGGCTCAGTAGCCATTCATCGCGGTGTCGGACGGCCCGAGGGTCGCCGGGGCGTCATTGCAGGCGTAGCGCAACGGAGCGGGCGTGGTCGCGTACCGTGCGTAGGCGGATACCGAAGTCCACGGTGGTTTTCGTCATGGGAATCGCATCCCCCCGCGCCACCGCGAGCTTGAGCCCCGCGAACGTCTGCGCGAGGTCGTGCTCGGCGGACTCGAGCGCGTCCTCCAGGACCTTCTCCGGGACGTGATGCGCGCGCAGCGTCCGTCCGGTCTCCTCCTGGAAGATCTCCACGGCGTCGAGCTGGCTCAATGCTTCAGGCCCCCCCAGCTCGATCGTCTCGTTGCGGGCCTCGTCGAGCGCGAGGGAGCGGGCCGCGAACTCGGCGACGTCGAAGAGCGAGATCCAGCTCACCGGCGCCTCGCCGGACCCGAAGATCTGGGCCGTGCCGGACTCCACGTCGATGCAGAGACGCGGTCCGAGCCAGATCTCGGTGAAGAAGGTGGGCCGCAGGATGGTGTGGCTGAGCCGTTTCGAGCGGAGTCGCTCCTCCGCCGCCCTCTTCGCCCATCCGAGCGGCTGCTCGGTCGTGATGCCCCCGCTGTAGGACACGTACACGAAGCGCTCCACCCCGGCCTCCGCGGCGGTGTCCACGAGGCCCAGCTGTCCGCGGCCGTCGACGGTCTCGAAATCGTCCCGGTCCCGGCGCGCGTGCACGCTGGTCGCCGAGGAAACCACCGCGGAGACGCCATCCAGCGCCTTCGATATGGACGGGGGGTCCTTCAGGTCTCCAAGTACGATTTCGACGCCGGCTTCCCGGAGCGCCGATACCCTGTCGGGATCGGAGCTCTCGCGGGCCAGCCCGCGGACGGAGTGCCCGGCCGCGATCGCCCGGCGACAGATCTCGCCGCCCAGGGCGCCCGTGGCGCCTACCACCAATATCTCCAACGTCTCCTCCGCGTTCGGGACGTCGCGACCGCTTGCGAGAACATAACGCAGGACGGAGCGTCGCTGCCCGGGGCGCACACCAGCACGGCCCAACCGAACGGCGGCCGCCGATGTCCGACATAGGCGTCCGGAACGGATCCCCTCGAAAGCACGGAGTTCCCATGGTTGTTCGCACCCTATGCGCGCTGCTCGCGCTGCCGCTCCTCGCGCCCGCCGACGCCGCTTCACAGGATTACCCGATCCCGGCCGACGTGGCCTCCCCGGAGGCGGTCATCCTCGCGGCGTACGACGCGATCGCGCACGCTCCGGGCGAGAACTTCGACTGGGACCGGTTCCGGTCACTGCATCTGCCCGGCGCGCTGCTCTTGCCGAACACGGAGCAGACGGGCGGCACGCCCCGCGTGCTGTCGGTCCAGGACTTCATCGACTGGATCGACGGGATCACCGAGGCCGGGGCGCCAATCGGCAGCGAGGCCGACAAGGGATTCGTTGAGGAGCAGGTGCACATCGCGCTCGACCGCTACGGCGACGTGGCGCAGGCGATGAGCACGTACCAGAAGCATTACTGGAGAGAGGACCAGATCCTCGGGCGCGGGGTGAACTCCTTCAGCCTGGTGTTCCGCGACGACCGGTGGTGGATCGTCTCCATCGTGTGGGACGAGGAGGACGGCGCCGGGCCGATCCCGGACGCCTACCTGCCGTAGGCTGGTTCGTGGCGCGACGGCGCGGGAATGGTGCTTGCACGTCGATACGGCGTCACGCCGCACCGCCGCAGCCCCGTGGACCACCCGCACGCGGAAGGAACCCGAGGCCGAGCCGCTGGGGACCGGCGCCGGCGACCTGTCGAAGTACCCCTCGCATCCCGCCGACCTCGGCGCCGACGTGGTGGAACGCGAAATGGACCAGCTCCTGGCGGAGCACCAGACCGCCCTCATCGAGCGGATCGACGAGGCGCTGACGCTGCTGCGCGAGGAGCCCAAGGCGTACGGCGTCTCCCGCGTGTCCGGCGAACCGATCCCGTTCGAGCGGTTGGATCTGGTGCCCTGGACGCGCGTCCTCGCGGACGAGGCCCCCGAGGACCAGCTGCCCCGCTCGCCCGACGCCTGAGGGCCGCCACCTCCCGGCCGGCGGCGACGAGAGGGTTGATCGCGGCGCCGATCCGCACCATCGATCGAGGTACCTGGCCCGCGGGTGATCACGCGTTCTCCGTGCTTCCACCGCGCGCGCAACCGGCGGGATCGTTCCAATGGTCCACTTCGCACACCCTCCGGACGGACCCGATCCGTCCCTCGACGACGAGTTCCCGCTGGGCGATGGCACCGTCGAGACCTCCGCGCTGGTCGAATGCCCGTACTGTGGCGCCGTCGTGGAGGTCGGCGTGGATCCGGGCGGCGGCGAGGAACAGCGCTACGTGGAGGACTGCGAGGTCTGCTGCCGACCCTGGAACGTGACGGTACGCTGGCACGGGGGACTGCCCCACGTGGACGTCCGGACCGAGGACGAGATCTAGCAGACCGTCGCTGTCGCCTGGCATCCGGGCCGCGCCGCCCACAAGGCCGGCTCGCCCCCCTTTTTGTTCACCTGTTGGAAACTTCCCGCCGGCTGGCCCCGCCGCCGGAAACCGTCCTACCTTGGTCGCCGGTCGCCGGGCGCCGGTCGCCGCTCTGGCGCCAGGGCTTCCGGCGACCCTCCGAAACGCGCGACCGCTTCCGACGGCTCGCGCGCGACAACCGACCTCGCCGGGAGGAACGATGGTCCACTGCACCGCCTCACGTCGCGTCGCGGGTCCATCTCGCCAGGGGCCGCGTCGGCCGCATCCGCCGCGGCCGCTTCCCGGTGCCGCGTCGGCAACGCACCGCGCCCTGGCGCTCCTCGTGTTCGCGCTCCAGGCGCTCCCCGCCTCCGCGCTCGCCCAGGCTGGGACCGCCACGGCGGCGGCCCAGCCCATGGAGGAGGAGTACGCTGCCCAGGTCCGCGCCTTCACCACGGAGGATCGTTTCCTCTCCGACCTCGTCGACCACCTCCCGGACCACCCCGACGTACCATCTCCGCTGGACCACTTCGGCAGCGTGATAGGCGCCGAGGGCATCCTGCACTACGTCGACGAGATCAATGCCTACCTGCGCGCGCTCGCCGACGCGTCGCCGCGCGTGGCGGCGTGGGTGATCGGTCGTAGCGACGAGGGCCGGGACATGCTCGCGGTCGCGGTCGCGGACGAGGCCACGCTCGCGGCCCTCGATCGTCACAAGGAGATCGCGCGCCTCCTGGCCGATCCGCGCGGGCTGGGCGAGGACGAGGCGGAGCGCCTGATCGGCGAGGCCAAGCCCATCTACTACGCCACCATGGGCCTGCATTCGCCCGAGACAGGCCCGCCCGAGATGGCGATGGAGATAGCGTACCGCCTGGCCGTGGAGGAGAGCCCGCTCATCCGCGCCATCCGCGACAACCTGATCTTCGTCTTCACCCCCGTGGTGGAGACCGATGGGCGCGACCGGATCGTCGACTGGTACTACCGCGAGAAGGAGTGGAAGGCGCGGGCCGGCATACCCGACAGCCTGGAGGTGCCGGGGTTCCCTCCGCCGCCCTACTGGGGCAAGTACGTCTACCACGACAACAACCGCGACGGGCTGCAGCTCTCGCAGACGCTGACGCAGGTCATGATGGACGCCTACCTGGACTGGCGCCCGCTGGTCTTCCACGACCTGCACCAGAGCGTTCCGCTGCTCTACGTCTCCACGGGGACGGGCCCCTACAACCAGTACATCGACCCCGTCGTCGTGAGCGAATGGAACCAGATCGCCTATCACGAGATCGCCGGGATGACGCGGCGCGGGATGCCGGGCGTGTGGACGCACGGGTTCTACACCGGGTGGTCGCCCAGCTACCTGTTCTACATGGGCAACCTGCGCAACGGCATCGGCCGTTTCTACGAGACGTTCGGCGGCGATGCGGACACCGAGTGGGAGGTGATCGGCGACCGCTCGCAGGTGGAGTGGTACCGGACCAACCCGCCGCCGGACACCGTGCTCTGGTCGCTGCGCAACAATACCAACTACATGCAGACGGGGCTGCTGCTCGCGCTCCAGTACGTCGCGGAGAACGGCGACGACCTGCTGCGCAACTTCTACCGGAAGGGGCTGCGCCAGGTGGAACGCGGGCGCGCCGAGGCGCCTCATGCGTACGCGATTCCGGCCGGCCAGGCGCGCGCCCGCGAGGCCGCGAACCTGGTCAACCTGCTGCGGCGCCAGGGCGTGGAGGTGCACCGGCTGAGCGCGCCCGTGAGCGTCCGGGCGGGCGACGATGAAGACGCCGGTGAGGGCGTAGGGGGCGCGGCAGAGGAGGACGAGGACGGCGCGGGCGGCGGCCCGGGGGCGACCGGACCCCGCGCCCTGGCCGCTGGCGACTGGATCGTGCGGCTCGACCAGCCCTACCACGTCGTCGTCCGCCAGATCCTGGGCCAGCAGAACTACCCCGCGGGCCAGCCCATCCCCTACGACGACACCGGCTGGACGCTGTCCCTGCTGCGTAACGTGGAGGCGGTCGAAATCGGCGACTCCGCGATCCTCGCCGCGCCCATGGAAGCGCTCTCGTCCGATGCCGTCCAGACCGGCACGGTGGACGATTCGGCCGGCTCGGCGATGTTCGCGCTGCCTTACCACACGCAGAACGAGCTGGTCAGCCTCCGCTACCGGTACCCGCGCCTGCGCATGTACGCGGCGGAGGAGTCCTTCGACGCCGGGGGGCGCGCGTACCCCGCGGGCACGGTCCTCGTCGATGGGGGCGGGGACACGCGGTCGGCGCTCGAGGAGGCCGCCGCCGAGCTCGGGCTGGACGCCGTCGGCCTGGCCGCGGCGCCCCCGGTGGCGCGCCACGAGCTGGACGCGCCGCGCATCGCGTTCGTGCACACCTGGGGCCGCACCCAGGACAGCGGCTGGGTCCGCTACGCGCTCGACCGCTACGGCGTTCCCTACGACTACATCTCCGAGCAGGACGTGGGCGCGACGCGCGACCTGCGAGCGCGCTACGACGCGATCCTTTTCCCGCACGCCCGCGGCGACTCGCGCGACATCGTGCACGGCGCCGCGAAGCTGGACGCGCCGGTTCCGTGGCGGCGCACCGACCGCTACCGCCACATCGGCGTGCTCGACGAGACCGACGACCTCACGGGGGGGATGGGCCTGCGCGGGCTGGCCAACCTGGAAGACTTCGTGCGCGCCGGCGGGCTGCTGGTGACCGTCGGCAGCGTTACCGAGATGATCCTCGACTTCGGCGTCGTGCGCGACGTCCAGGTGGACGAGGCGCGGGGGCTCACCGCCCGGGGAACGGTGGTGCGCGCCGGGGTGGACAGCCTGGCAACGCGCAGTCCGATCGTGTACGGCCTGACCGGCGCGATGGCAGACAGTTTGCCTGTGTACTTCGGCGGGGCGCCGGTGCTCGAGGTGCCGGACAGGGATTCGCGCGAGTTCCGCGACCGGTTCCCCACCGCGCTGCCGCGGTCGCGCGCCGTGGTTCGCTACGGAGAGGCGTCAGGGCTGCTGTTGTCCGGCGGCCTGGAGGGAGCGGAGGCGCTCGCGGGCAAGGCGGCGGTCGTGGCCGCCCCGATCGGGCGCGGCCACGTGGTGATGTTCGGGATCCGTCCCTTCTGGCGCTGGGAGACGCACGGCAGCATGCCGCTCGTCTTCAACGCCCTGTTGAACTGGAACGATCTGGGGGTGGGCTGGCAGTGAAGATGATCGAGGAGAAGGTCTGGGAGGGCGGCAGCATGCTCGCGGCGGGGTTGGCGGGACTGGCGGCCCATCAGCTGCTCAAGGTGGTCTGGCGCGAGTCGCAGGGCGAGGAGCCGCCGGAAAACCCGGCCGCGTCCGGGGTGACCTGGCCCGCAGCGCTGGGCTGGGCGGTGGCGTCGGGCGTGGCGATCGGCCTGGCGCACGTCCTGACGCGGCGGGGCGCGACGGCGGCGTTCCGCGCCATGTCCGGCGGCGATCCGCCGCACGTCTGACGCGGAGCCGCCTCGGCGGTCTGCCCTGCTAGAGCTGCTCGCGCAGCACCAAGGCGGCCCAACCTCCGACCTTGTCCCAGATCGGGCGGTCGCTGAGCCGTTCCGCGTCCAGCCGGATCGATGACTCGATGTCCCGCTCGACTCCCGCGGTGAGCTCCCGGGCGAGCGGCCCGTGGTCGACCAGCAGGGCGATCTCGTCGTTCAGCTCGAACGACCGGTTGTCGAAGTTGGCCGAGCCGATGACGCTCCAGCGGCCGTCCACGACGACCGTCTTCTGGTGCAGCATGGTCGGCTGGTACTCGTACACCTCCACGCCGGCGTCCAGCAGACCCCCCAGCAGGTGGGCGCTCGACACCCTCACCAGCCAGCTGTCGTTGTGTGGTCCCGGGAGGAGCAGCCGCACGCGCAGCCCGCGGCGCGCCCCGGCCGCGAGCGTTTCGAGCACGGAGCCGTCGGGCACGAAGTAAGGGGTCACGATGTCCACGGACTCCCGCGCCCGCGCGAGCGCCATCCAGTACAGGAGCGCGATCGTCGAGAAATCGCCCCTGGGGGCGGTGACGGCCGGCACGATGCGCGCCGCGCCGTTGGAGTCCGGGTCCATCCCGGAAACGGATCCGCGCGCGAACGAGACGCCCTCGGCCAGGACCTCGCCGGTGGCGTCCCGCCAGTTCTCGGCGAACGCGCCCGCCAGGGGCCGGACGATGGGTCCCTCCAGCAGGAAGTGATCGTCGCGCCACTCGTTCGGGTTGCGCGCGTCCCCGGTCCACTCCTGGGCGATCCCGACGCCGCCGGTGAACGCGATGCTGTCGTCGATCACCAGCACCTTCCGGTGCGTCCTGTGGTTGAGGCGGTTCAGGTTGTACCAGCGGATCGGATGGAACCACGCGACCATGACGCCGCCGTCCTGCAGGCGCGTCTTCACCTCCTCGGGCATCTTCGAGGCGCCGTAGGCGTCCAGCAGGACGCGCACCTCGACGCCACGCTCGTCGGCCTCGGCGAGCGCCCCGGCGACCTCCGTCGCGATCGGGCCGGACCAGTAGACGTACGTCAACAGATCGACCGAACCGCGTGCCTGGCGGATCGCCGCCAGCATCGCCGGGAAGATCTCGTCGCCGTTCTCTAGCACGGTGACGCGGTTGCCGGTCGTGATCGGCGCGTTGATCTGCAGGGCGTAGGTTTCGAGCAGGTCGAAGTCGGCGCTCTCGTCGGCCACGTACCGCTCGGGGAGCTCGTCGGCGGGGTCCGGCACGACGATCCGATAGCCGTTGTAGATGACCCCGATCAGGCCGATGACGACGAGTCCGGTCAGTAGCGTTTTCTTCAAAACAGCTCGCTTGTGATGGCTGCAGGCAGATTCGAGGGGCCGGTACACTAGAATAGCGTTCCGGGGTGCCCCGGCGAATCGCAGGCCGCATCTCGGGAGCGTCCACGCGGATTCGTTTGCACGACCGTTCGACGGTGCGGTAGACTCCACGCGTCGGCACGGCGTCGATCATCGCTGGAGCGCGCCCATGCTATTCCGCCAGTACCACGACCCCAAGCTCGCGCAGTACGCCTACCTCGTCGGTTGCCAGGCCACCGGCGAGGCGCTGCTGATCGATCCCGAGCGGGATATCGACCGATACGTGTCCGCCTCCGAAACGGAGGGCCTGCGCATCACCGCGGTCGCCGAGACCCACATCCACGCCGATTTCCTGTCGGGCGCCCGCGAGTTCGCGGAGCGATACGGCGCGCGCCTGTATCTGTCCGCGGAGGGCGGAGAGGAGTGGCAGTCCAACTGGGCCAGGGGCACGCGTTCCGATGGCTCCCCCCACGTCGTCACCTTCCTGCGCCACGGCGATACCTTCCGCATCGGCAACATCGACGTGCGCGCCCTGCACACCCCCGGGCACACCCCCGAGCACATGAGCTTCGTCGTGGTGGACCGGGGCGGCGGCGCGTCCACGCCGATCGGGGTCGCCACCGGCGATTTCGTGTTCGTCGGGAGCCTCGGCCGGCCGGACCTGCTGGAGCAGGCGGCGGGCGTCCAGGGCGCGCAGGAGGAGTCGGCGCGCGACCTGTTCGCTTCGCTGCCGCTGTTCAACGCCCTGGAGGACCACCTCCAGGTCTGGCCAGGACACGGCGCCGGATCGGCCTGCGGGAAGGGGCTCGGCGCGGTGCCCGTCAGCACCGTGGGCTACGAGAAGCGCTACAACCCGGCGCTCGCCGAAGCGGACGAGGGGGAGGCGCATTTCGTTGCGGCTATCCTGGCGGGGCAGCCGGAACCGCAGACGTACTTCGCGCGCATGAAGCGCGACAACCGCGACGGGGTGCCGCTCCTGGGGGAACTCCCCGAGCCGAAGCAACTGGACGCGCCCGGGTTGCGCGCGGCCCTGGCGGCCGGGGCATGGACGGTGGTCGACTCCCGGCTGGACCGCGACGCCTTCATGAGGCGGCACCTGCCCGGGTCCCTGTACGCCCCGATCAACAAGAGCTTCAACACGGTCGTCGGCTCCCTCGTCGTGGACGAAACCACCCCGCTCCTGATGATCGTGGACGGGGACCGCGTGGAGGAAGCGGTCCGGGATCTCGTCCGCATCGGCTACGACGAGATCCCGGCGTACGCCACGCCCGAGACGCTGGAGGCGCATTTCGCGGCCGGCGGCGCGAGCGCATCCATCCCGCAGGTTTCCTTCGACGAGGTCGCGGAGCTGCGGCGGGACCCGGCCGTGCACGTGCTGGACGTCCGGCTCGCCTCCGAGCACGCGGAGGGTCACGTCCCGGACTCGATCAACGCCTCCTACACGCGGCTCCCGCTGTATCTGCCGGAGCGCGTGCCCCGCGACGGCCGGCTGCTCGTGCACTGCCAGACCGGTGCCCGGTCCGCCGCCGCCGCGGCGTACCTGGCCCGTGAGGGTCGGGACGTCCGGTTCGTGGGCGAGCCCTGGTCGGCCTGGGTCGATGGCGGGCACGAAGTGGAGCGCGGCGCGTCCGACGAGGCGTTCGCCGAAGGCGCCTGACGTGCTGGAGGCGCTACGGGAGCCGTGGCCGTGGTACGTCGCGGGTCCGCTCATCGGGCTGGTCGTGCCGGCGCTGCTCCTCATCGGGAACAAGATGTTCGGGGTGTCCGCCAATCTGCGGACGCTGTGCGCCATCGCGGCGCCGGGGAAGATCGAGTTCTTCCGCTTCGACTGGCGCCGCACCGGCGGCTGGAACCTCGCCTTCGCCGCCGGGATCTTCCTGGGCGGGGCGGTCGCCGTGACGGCGCTCGGCGGCGCAGGAGACGTCGCCATCTCCGCGGCCACCCGGGCCGACCTGGCGGCGCTGGGGATCGCGGATTTCCGGGGCCTCCTGCCCGCCGACCTGTTCTCCTTCGCCGCCCTCGCGACCCCCCGGGGCCTGATCGCCGTGGTGGGCGGCGGCTTCCTGATCGGATTCGGCTCCGCGTACGCGGGCGGCTGCACGTCGGGGCACGCCATCATGGGCCTGGCGGACCGGCAGATCCCCTCCCTGATCGCGGTCCTGGGTTTCTTCGCGGGCGGCGTGGCCGCCACCTTCTGGCTGCTTCCGCTCGTGCTAGGTGGGGCGTCGTGAGCGAGCCGGCAGCCGCGGGCGGCGTCGACCGGCACGCACTGCCCGTCGGACGGCCGGTTCCGCCGACCGCGGCACAGCTGGGTGTATACCTCGCCCTGGGCGTGGTATTCGGAGTGGTCCTGATCAAGTCCGAGGTGGTCTCCTGGTTCCGCATTCAGGAGATGTTCCGGTTCCAGGCCTTCCACATGTACGGCGTGCTGGGCAGCGCGCTCCTGGTCGCCTCGCCCGCCGTGGCGCTGATCGAAAGGTCGGGACTGCGGTCCGCGACGGGCGAGCGCATCGCGGTGCCCCCGAAGGCGCTCGGCCGCGGCATCCGCTACGCGGCCGGTGGGCTTCTGTTCGGGGTCGGGTGGGCGCTGGTGGGGGCCTGTCCCGGACCGATGTTCGCGCTCATCGGAGCGGGCGCCGAAGTCGTCGCGGTGGCGCTTCTGGGCGCGCTCGTGGGCGCGTGGAGCTACGGCGCGGCGCGTCCGCGCCTGCCCCATTGATGCCGCGCGGTGAGAGCCTGCCTCCGTTTCCGGCCCCGTGGCGCTCCCAACGCGGCTCGCTCCCCTTTTTCAGCGACCTGCTAGGGGACGGAGAGGCGGCCCGCCGTGGAGCAACGCCGGATCAGGCGCGGCGCGTCATCCGGTACAGCGCCAGCAGCAGGATGGCGCCGAGGATGGCGATGAACATCGAGACCAGGTTGAACCCGCTCACGCCGCCGAATCCGAGCGCCTGCCCGATGAAGCCGCCCACCAACGCGCCCGCGATTCCGAGCAGGATCGTGATGATCCAACCGCCGGGATCGGTGCCGGGCATGATGAACTTGGCGAGCAATCCCGCGATCAAGCCGAAGACGATCCACGCAATGATGCCCACGGTTTCCTCCTGGTTCCTTGGGGCGTCGTCGCCCCTGAGAGAGCAGGCCGCTTCGTTTACGGCCCCGGTGCGCCCGTATCGTAGCAAGGACCCGGCCAACGACGCCGGCCGGGGGCCACGACCCGCGACGCATCGAGATGGCCGCCCCGGGCGCGCGGCCGGGCGCCCCGCGTGAACCGGATCGCCCGGGCCGCGGCCGGTCTGCTCGCGGGGTTCCTCGCCGGCGTGGGCGTGACGCTCGCTATGCTGGTCGCCGACGCGCGCTTCCGGGGCCACTACCTCGAGAACGCCGGGGACGCCCTCGGCTGGCCCATCGTCCCGGTCGTCCTGGGGCCGATCGTGGGCGCATGGCTCGGCCGCCGGGGCGGCGCCACCGCCCGGGCCGTGGCGCTGGGGGCGCTGGTCGGTGGCGCACTGGGCGTGCCGCTGGGGGCGGCGCTGGGCGCGGCGCTCGACCCCCACATCTCCGCGGGGTGGGCCGGGGGCACGATCGGGTGTGGCGCGGGAATCCTCGCGGGCACGGCGGTCGGCGGCTGGAGGGCGCGGCGGGGTTAGGAAGAACGGACACCGACGGGCCGCGAAGAGCCGGTCGGCTCCCCGCGGTCGTCGGGGCGGTCGGCTCGGGCGTGCGCCGTCGCCTAGGCGCTGATGGCCTTCGGGTTCACCACGTGCTCGGCGATACGGGTCAGCTTCTCGTCCGCGTCCGCCTCCTCGTCCAGGGTCTTCTGAAGCGTCTCCGCCACATCGTCCTTCTCGAGCATCCGGGCATAGGTGCGTGCGGTGCCGTAGCCGGCCATCTCGTAATGCTCTACGCGCTGGGCCGCGGCGATGATCCCGGCGTCGCGCGTCGCGCTGTCGGTCGTGTCCTTCAGAAGATCGTCCCCTTCCTTGAGCAGGCCTTCCATGCCCTTGCACCTGTGGCCGCCCGGCTCGTGGTCGAGGCCGGAGAAGATGGATTCGAGCCGCTGCACGTGCGTGCGCGTCAGGTTGCGGTGTTCGCTCAGGGCGGTCTTGAGCTCGCCGTTCGTGGTCTTGTCGATGACCTTGTCGAGGTGGCTCAAAATCTGCTTCTCCGCGCTGTACAGATCCTTGAGCTCGTGTACCAGCAGCTTTTCGAGCGAGTTGATTTTCATGAGTGCGCCTCCAAACGTTGGTGGGTATCGGAAGGAGCTGCATGGACGCCGTGGGTGTCCCGACTCCACCGCTGATGAGGCGCATCATCCGTGCCGTCGCGCGCCGGCGCTGGACCGTCTAGCTTGCCCCGCGCGCCCCATCGGATTTCCCGCAACAACAAGAGGTTCCAGATGCGTCGAGTCGTTCCCCTCCTGGCGTTCGCCATGCTCACCGCTGCCTGCGAATCCGAGCCCGGCCCGGACGCCGGCGATGCGCCGCCGCCGCCCGAAACGCAGACCCGGCTGCCGATCGTCGTGGAGGGTTTCGCGGCGCCCGAGGCGGCGGTCCACGATCCGGACGCCGACGTGTACCTCATCGCGAACATCAACGGCGAGCCCACGGGGCGCGACGGCAACGGGTTCATCACCCGGCTCACGCCCGCGGGCGAGATCGAGTCCCTGAAATGGATCGACGGGGAAGCGGAGGGGGTGGACCTGGACGCGCCGAAGGGGATGGCGCTGTCGGGCGACACGCTGTTCGTCGCCGACATCGATGTGGTCCGGCTGTTCGACCGGACGAGCGGAGCGCCCCTCGGGAACTGGGCGGTCCCGGGCGGCCAGTTTCTCAACGACGTGACGGTCGCCGCCGACGGGAGGCTGTACGTGACCGACACGATGGCCGGTACGGTGTATCGCCTGGGGCCGGAGGGCCCGGAGGAGATCGTCACCGACGAAGCGCTCGGAGGGCCGAACGGCATCGTCGCGCTTCCGGACGGCCGCCTCCTCGTCGTGGGCTTCATGGGCGTCGGTACCCACAGCGTGGATCCGGCCACCGGGGCGGTCGAGGCGCAGCCGGGCCCCACGACGGCGCAGTCGGACGGTGTGGTCCTGCTCAGCGACGGCGCCTACCTGATCGCGAACTGGGAGGCGGCCGCGATCCTGCGCATGGTGCCGGGATCCGAAGCGGCGGACACCGTCGTCAGGGGCGTGGAGTCGCCCGCGGACATCGCCTGGGACGCGACCCGCGGCCGGGTCATCGTACCGCTGCTGACGCGGGACCGGGTCGAGATCCACGCCGTGGACTGAGAGCGGCCCGCCGGGCGCGCTCGAGCGCCGGAAGGCGCCGCTACGTTCGTTCGCTGCGGAGCGTGGCGAGCCGTTGCCGAGCGTCCTCCACGAGCGGATGCAGATCGGGGGCCGGGTCGGGCCACAGTTCGAGGAAGCGCGAGTACTCCGCCGCCGCTTCCTCGGGGAGCCCGAGCCGGTCCAGGAGCTCCGCCCGCCGAAGGGTGATGTAAGGGCGGTAGATCTCCTCGTCGAACGTGTAGGCAAACGCGTTTCGATACCAGCGGAGCGCTTCCTCGTTGCGCCCCGCTTCGTACAGTGCATCGGCGCGCCACAGCCGCTCCAGTTCGCGCGCGAAGAGCGGGTGGTTGGCGAGTTCGGGCGGAGGGGCGTCGGCCGGTACGGCGAGCAGCGCCAGCGCCTCTTCCGCCCGCCCGGCGCGGAGCGCCACCTCCGCACGGAGCGTCCGCGCCAGCGCGCGTACCGTCGGACGCCAGCGCGAGGGCGTCGGCAACGTCTCGAGCCGGTCCGCCGCGCCGAGCGCCGCCTGCGCATCGCCGAGCCGTGCGTCGATCGCACCCAGCACGTACAGGCGGCCTTGCGGCCTCAGCGCCGCGTCCGGATCGGCCGAAGCGATGGAATCGGCGCGCTCACCGTCGGCTGCAGGAACGGAGTCCCACGCCGCCACCGCCGCTCGGAGCGCTCGCAGGGCGTCGTCGGGAACCGGCAGGAAGGGAATCAGCGCGCACATCACGCCGCCCATCCCCTCCGGCGCACGGATCGTCGGGCAGCGTCCGCCGTCGGCCATTTCCCAGCGGCCCCCGGCCAGCACAGCGTACCCGGACCACATCGACGCGGTGGCGCGGACCGACTCCGACCAGCCTGCGGATCGTCCCACCTCCGACAGACGGCTCAGCGCGGCTTGGTCGCCGAGCGCGTTGGCGGCCGCGAACGCTCCGCGCAGGCCGGACGGGTCCAGGACGGTCGCCAGGCGCGCTTCAAATTCCGCCTGGGCAACGGTGTCGCGGGCCGTGTACGGGTGGGAGCCCTGCCAGAAAAGAGAATCGAAGTCGTCGCCTTCCTCGATCCGCGCGAGCTCCTCGAGGCGTCCCCAGTCCTCCTCGCGCACGGCGAGGTACTGCAGCTTTCATATGGGGCAGAGGAACTCGGGATCGCTCTCGAGGACCTTGTGGTAGAGCGACCCCGCCCGCTCGATCGGCTCCGCGCGCAGCGGATTGGCGGCCCACAGCACCTCGCCGAGCTGGTAGATCGCCTCCATGTCGTCGGGGTAGTCGCGCAGGATGGTGCGGTAGCGCCGTTCCGCTTCGTCCAGTCGTCCGTACAGCGGCGCATCGAAGGCGGCGACGAGAGCGCGGTCGCGCTCGGACAGCCGTTCGCTGGCAGCGATCGCCCGTCGGCTCGCGCGGCGCGCCAGGTCGTAGCGCCCCTCGGAGAGCGCGGCCACCGCCAGCCGGTAGTGCGCGAGCGCGAATCCGCCGTCGGACGCGACGGCCCGCTCGAGCGCGACGATCGCGCTGTCGTACTCGGCGCTGCGCAGGGCCTGCTCGCCGGTCAGATAGTCGCGCAGCGCGTTGAGGGAGGATGTCGTCGTGGCCGCGGTGCGTGCCAGCCGCGCGGCGTGCTGGCCGGGGCGCACGCCCGCGAGGAGTTGCCCTGAAAGATCGTCGACGAGCGCCAAGAGGTCCCCCGGCGAGCCTTCGGTACGCGCCGTGTGAAGCGGATCTCGGGCGCCCTCTCCCGACTCGAAGATGGACGCGTCAATGCGCACCGTTCCGGGCGACTGGAACACGCTTCCGAGGACGAACAGGCCGGCTCCCAGAGCCCGCGCGACGTGCGCCGCGGCGGCGGGCGCGAGCGGCCCCTCCGCCCCCTCCGCGGCGGCGGATAGGACGGTCGCCGGCGCGAGGGTTCGCAGGCCGGCGACCCCGTCCATGTTGCGCGCCAGCAGGTCGACCATGCCCTCGGAGAGGTAGCCGAGCTCCGTCCCGCCCCGCACCTCGAACGGCATCACCGCGATCATCTCGCGCGAAGGGTCCGGGGCCCGGAAGAAGCGCCACGCCACCGCGCCCGCTCCCAGCGTCAGCAGCAGGAGCAGAAGAATGGCCGCAGCCCCCGTCTGCAGCCGAAGCCGACCGCGGACGAGCCGAGGCGCGCCCGCGACGTTCGGCCCCGTTTCCTCGGAGGTCTGCGTGTGGCCGGGCGAGGGTTCCGCGACCGGACCCGCCACCGGCCGCGCGGCGTCGGAGCGCCCGCCGAGCGGGCCACCCGTTCGCTGTACGCCGTCGGGGGTGAGGTCGAACAGCCAGGACAGCACGAGCGCGAGCGGGAGACCGGCGACCGCGAGCACTACGAGCGCGGTGTAGCCCCAGTCGGGAACACCGATGGAGCCGAAGGTGAGCTGGGCTCCCTCGAGGACCACGAACGCGCCGCCGAGGTACGCTGCGGCGACGCGGAAAACCTTTCGTCGCCGCAGCTCGGTCCACAGTGACCGAAGGATCATCGCGAGGTTGTGCATTGCCGACAAACATACGCCGCGCGCGCGCCCCCGCTAGCGCCGTGCGGGACCCGCAGACCCTCAGTCCGTGGCCTCGCGCGGCGCTGGGCCGTTCTCCCAGTCCTGCACGCTGGAGATGTTGGGCATGCCGTGGTCCTCGCCGTTCCAGCCGTCGAACCCGTCCATGCGGAAGGTCCAGAAGCCGGTCCAGGAATCGCTGATCACGATCAGCCCGTCCTCGTTGCGCACGTCCACGCCGAACGCGCCGTTGCACTTCCGGTCGTCGCACAGCCCGATCCCCGGAGGGCCCGGATACGTGTCGAAGTGCGCGACGGTGACCGGATTTTCTGGATCTTCGAGGCTGAACACCCATAGCCCATCCTCGTAGCCGCTCACGAAGACGTAGGGCCAGCGCACCTCGTGGTTGTGCTGGAGGTTCTTCCAGTCGGCGGTCCAGGCGGCGATCGACCTGTTGATGGTCTTCGTCTCGCCGCTCTGGCCGGGCCCGAGGTCGAAGATGCGCAGCGGGGAATACTGGTACTCGACCTCGCCGACGGCGTAACGGCCGTCCGGGGAAGGGGTGAAGGTGTGGCCCCACGGGACCGTCGCGATGCCCGTGATGGAGAACAGGTGCGCGGGCGATTCCACCGAGGAAATGTCGAAGACGTGGTACCCGCCGCTCCCGCCGCCGTAGAACTTGTCCTGGCCCTTCGCCGGGTCGTAGGCGGCGTACATGTCGTGGTAGAACACGCCCATGGAGGACGTCATCCCCTCGGGGACCGGGATCGAGCCCACGAGGCCGTCCTCGCCGGCGACGACCCGCCGCAGGTCGTACACGTTGGCGCCGGGGCCGTTGGTGGTCGTGAGCAGGAGCGGGCGTCCGTCGGAGTGCTTGTAGATGAAAATGTTGTGGAAGCCGCCCGGCGTGTCCGGCGCCCGGATGCGCGCCACCTCGCGCACGCCCTCCGGGTCGGGCAGGTCGGTCACGTCGAAGACGATCGCGCCGAGGTCGGCGTCCGCGCCGCCGCCGCCGAACTGGAAGGACTGCACGTAGTAGTTGCGCCCGGCGTCCCAGAAGATCTTGCCGTCCATGCCGCCGAACGGCTGGTGCAGGTCCGGATCCTCGATGCGCCAGCTCGTGAGCACCCTCGCGTTCGAGGGATCGCTCAGGTCGATAACGTCGAAGCCGAACTCGGCCAGCGCGCGGCCGACGTACGCGAACGGGCGGTCCATGTCCTGCTCGAGCTCGATGTCGGTCGCGGAGAAGCCGCTGTCCGTGAACTCGACGTGGGACAGGGCGCGGACGTTCTCGGAGTGCCCCTTGTCCTCACCCGGAAGCTGCTGCTGAGCGGACGCCGGCGCGGCCAGCGCCAGCGCCGCGAACGTCCCGAAGATCGTCTCGAATCGGTTCCGCATATCCATTCCCCTCGTTGTTGGCTCATGACCGATCGCCGCGGATCGTGGCGGTCCGGCTGCGTGTCGTCTAGTCCGTCGCCTCGCGCGGCGGCGGCCCGTTTTCCCAGTCCTGCACGCTGGAGATGTCGGGCATGCCGTGGTCCGCGCCGTTCCACCCGTCGAAGCCCTCCATGCGCAGCACCCAGAAGCCCGTGCTCATGTCGCTGCCGACGATGAGGCCGTCGGCGTTCCGTACGTCGACGCCGAAGTTGCCGTTGCACTTGCGGTCGCTGCACATGCCGACGCCAGGGGCGCCCGGGTAGGTGTCGACGTGGCCGACCGTCGTCGGGTTCTCCGGATCCTCCAGGCTGAACACCCAGAGCCCGTCCTCGTAGCCGCTCACGAAGACATACGGCCAGCGCACCTCGTGGTTGTGCTGGAGGTTCTTCCAGTCGGCGGTCCAGGCCGAGATCGACCGGGAGATCACCTTCGTCTCGCCGCGCTGGCCGGGCCCGAGGTCGAAGATGCGCAGCGGCGCGTACTGGTACTCCACCTCCCCCACCGCGTAGCGGCCGTCGGGGGAAGGGGTGAAGGTGTGGCCCCACGGGACCGTCGCAATGCCGGCGACCGAGAACAGATGCTCGGGAGCGCCCAGGTCGCTGATGTCGAAGACGTGGTAGCCGCCCGCGCCGCCGCCGTAGAACTTGTCCTGGCCCGTAGCCGGGTCGAAGGCGGCGTACATGTCGTGGTAGCCCTGGCCCGGGCGCAGGCCCGACATGCCCTCCGGGATGGGAATCTGCGCGACCAGGCCGTCCTCACCGCGCAGGACCGCCGGCAGGTCGTACACGTTCGCGCTCACGCCGCGCGTCGTCGTGATCAACAGCGGGCGGCCGTCGGAATGCTTGTAGTTGAAGATGTTGTGGAAGCCGCCGGGCGCATCCGCGTACCGGATGCGGGCGACCTCGCGCACCGTCGAGGTGTC